>NZ_JAESLA010000030.1:0-22304 GCF_017892405.1 Staphylococcus sp. GDY8P85P
ACCGCATTTCTCTTAGAACCAGAAGTTTTGAACACCCTTCCTTTCACTCTTATTCAAGCTATATTTCATTAATTTTAATATTAAAGCTTCTTACCAACAAATTGAATATCTTGTCTTAGAACAACGATATTACCCTCTTCATCTTCAGTATATATTGGTTTTTCAATTCGTTTAACTGGCATATACCCTTCTTCACGCATACGTGATAGACATTCTGAGATGGTTTCATTGTCATTTACTTTGAATTTCATCATGTTCCACAACACTTTCAATTTCTTCAACTTCATATGCTTTAACTTTTCGAGTACGAACACCTTTCGTCCAGAAGCCACCATGAATCGCTCTAGGTTCATACGCTATGATGAATGCTTTCGCATCTAAATTGCGCACTGTTTCCATTAATTTACGTTCATAACGTCTTGGCGTTAATATTTGCATTACCATTCGACTACCATCACGACCGTGTGCTGCGTAGTGTGTAACACCATAACCTAAATTTCTCAATTCATTTGGTAAATCAATCTCATACTCCGATGATGTCACGTTTACTACTGTATAACCCAAAGCGAGTTTTTCTTCGATTTTCATTCCAACTAAAATCCCTATAGAGAAACCAAACGCATAAGCAAAAATATTTTGAATTTGGTCTAAACTAGACATCACCATACCAAGACCAACTACATATACTAATACTTCAAGGAAGCTGACTGCCGCCGCCATATAACGATACCCTTTTAACGTTAATATCGTACGCATAGTTAAAAATGTGACGTAGAAAACGTTGATAACGAATATCGCTAATACCATTGACCATGGATTTGAAGTTATCACTGACATACTAATCCCCTTTTCTTACATGGATATCTAAAATCGAAATAATTTTATCAGTGAATGTTTATTTTGTCACTAGTAAATGTTTTTTAATTTTTTGGCCAAGTGTAACGTGTATATGCTAATTCACGTTTATGGGCATTTTTGATATAGTGCTTTTCAATCGTATCACGTGCTTCGCTTGACACGTCCTTGCCTTCTAAATAATCATCTATTTCATCATACGTAACACCCAATGCTTCTTCATCAGGTAGTTGAGGTTTATCATCCTCTAAGTCTGCTGTAGGGATTTTTTCGTATAAATGTTTTGGTGCATCTAAATATTTCAATAATTGTCTTCCCTGTCTTTTATTCAGACCGAAGATTGGCGCAATATCGGCAGCACCATCACCATACTTCGTATAGAATCCGGTAATATTTTCAGCTGAATGATCAGTTCCTATGACGATGCCACTTCGATTAGATGCAATTGAAAATTGAACTTTCATACGTTCACGGGCTTTTTCATTACCACGTTGAAAATCTGTTAATGTAATGCCGGCTTCGCTTAACGATTGAACACTTTGATCAACAGCTGGTTTAATGTTAACGGTTATAATTTCATCAGGATGAATAAAATCTAGCGCGTCTTCGACCTCTTCAGCATCTTTTTGAACACCATAAGGTAATTTCACAGCGATAAATTGACACGCTCGCCCTTCTTTCCGTAATTCCTCAACCGCTATCTGTGCCAATTTACCAGTCAACGTTGAATCTTGACCACCGGAAATGCCTAATACTAAAGATTTAATAAATGAATGTGATTGTACATAATTTTTTATGAATTGTATAATGTCACGCGTCTCTTGTTCACTATCAATCGTTGGTTTCACTTTCATTTCTTTGACTACGATATCTTGTAAATTAGTCATTGTCCTCCTCCATTTCTTTCACGTGTTCTGCAACTTCAAATATACGTTTATGTTTGTTATCCCAACAAGCAGTACTTAAATCAACCGGATATTCTTGAGGATTTAAATAGCGTTTATTTTCATCCCACAATTTAGATAGCGCATGCTTAGAATAGTCTTGTGCTTCTTTTTCACTCGGTAATTGATAAACCAATTTACCATTTTCAAAAATGGAGTGATGTAAATCAATCGCCTCAAAGTGTTTAATATGTTTCATTTTGTATGTGTGAACTGGATGGAACATTTTTAAAGGCTTCTCTGTATTAGGATTTTCATGTTCTAACGTAATATAGTCGCCTTCAGCTTTACCTGTTTTTGTATTAATGATGCGATATACCTTTTTCTTACCTGGTGTAGTTACTTTCTCAGCATTGTTAGAAAGTTTGATTCGATCAATATATTGACCGTTATCATCTTCAACTGCTACAAGCTTATACACTGCACCTAAAGCGGGTTGATCATAACCGGTAATCAATTTAGTGCCTACACCCCATGAATCAACTTTAGCGCCTTGAGATTTTAAACTCATAATTGTTTGTTCATCTAAGTCATTAGATGCAATAATTTTAGCATCTTTGAATCCCGCTTCATCTAACATTCTACGCGCTTCTTTAGATAAATAAGCAATATCACCAGAATCTAAACGTATCCCAATGAAATTGATTTTATCCCCTAATTCCTTAGCCACTTTAATCGCTGTAGGTACACCAGATTTCAGTGTATGGAACGTATCTACTAAGAAAACGCAATTTTTATGACGTTCTGCATAGATTTTAAACGCCTTATACTCATCACCATATGTCTGAACGAGTGCATGTGCATGCGTACCAGAAACAGGTATACCAAATAATTTACCTGATCGCACATTACTCGTAGAATCAAAACCGCCAATATAGGCAGCACGTGCCCCCCATAGTGCTGCATCCAATTCTTGTGCACGTCGTGTTCCAAATTCCATTAAAGTATCATCAGGTGCAACTTGACGGATTCGACTTGCTTTAGTTGAAATTAACGTATGGAAGTTAATTATGTTTAATAATACTGTTTCTATAAGTTGTGCTTGAATTAATGGTGCTTCTACTCGAAGTAATGGCTCATTACCGAAGCACAATTCACCTTCTTGCATTGAACGTATATTACCAGTGAACTTTAAGTTCTTTAGATAGTTCAAGAAATCATCTTTATAACCAATCGACTGTAAATACGCAATATCAGAATCACTAAAATGAAAATGTTCTATAAATTGAATTACTCTTTTTAATCCATTAAATACTGCATAGCCACTCTCAAAAGGCATATTTCTAAAATACAAGTCAAATACTGCATTTCGTTCGTGAATACCATCATTCCAATAGCTTTCTGCCATATTAATTTGATACAAGTCATTATGTAACATTAAACTGTCATCTTCGTATCGATACACCACAATCTCTCCTAACGATGTTTTAGTACATTTTATCATAATTCATTAGAAGTGCGTATTCACATCTTATTGATACTTTTAAAATAAAAAATATATCAATTAGACAAATTCGTGACAATATATGTAATTGAATGAGTTAATTGATTGTCTAGATTATAATATGAACCGAGGTGGTCTTATGTTATTAGAAGAAGCGAGACGTTTTATCGAAACGATGTATCACGAACTTAATTACAATGCATCGCAACGGGATAATAGATTAAAAGAAATAGAAGAAGAGATTCAATATACAGGTACATATACACATACGTTTGACGAATTAGCGTATGGTGCAAAACTTGCTTGGCGTAATTCTAATCGGTGTATTGGGCGCTTATTTTGGGATTCTCTCCATGTAGAAGATGCAAGAAACGTTGACAATGAGCATGATTTTATTAATGCTATCAACCATCATCTAAAATATGCAACGAATGATGGTAAAATCAAACCATATATAACGATTTTTTCACCTGATCAAGCACCACGTATATTTAATAATCAACTTATTAGGTATGCAGGCTATGAACATTGTGGTGATCCATCTGAACGAGAAGTAACACAATTGGCCGAACATTTAGGATGGAAAGGAGCAGGCACAGACTTTGATGTACTACCACTCATTTACCAGTTACCTAATGATTCAATTAAACTATATGAGTTACCCCATGAATTAGTAAAAGAAGTTAATATAGAACATGATCAGTACCCAAAATTGAAACAACTAAATTTAAAATGGTACGGTGTTCCTATCATTTCGAATATGGATTTAAAAATTGGTGGTATCACGTATCCAACTGCTCCATTTAATGGGTGGTATATGGTAACTGAAATTGCAGTGCGCAATTTCACAGACCCTTACCGTTATAATTTACTTGAAAGTGTTGCAGAAGCGTTTGAATTTGGTACACTTAAGAATAATTCTTTTAATAAAGATCGAACGCTAGTTGAATTAAATTATGCAGTGTATCATTCATTCAAATCTCAAGGTGTCTCAATTGTAGATCATCTAACTGCATCTAAACAATTTCAATTATTTGAAGAAAAAGAACACGCACATCATCGTGATGTTACAGGAAAATGGTCATGGTTAGCACCACCACTTTCACCAACCCTAACTTCAAACTATCATCATGGTTATAATAATGAAATCAAGGATCCTAATTTTCACTATAAGACATCACAGTCAATGAAGTGTCCGTTCCACTAGTGTTCAATCATTCGAGGTGATGAACAAAGATGCGTTTATATTATTTAGGCCCTAAAGGGACTTTTTCATACTTAGCAGCTAAAACTTATTTATCAGAGGAAGAGGTTACATATTCTCCTAAATCCAATCTCTATGAGGTAATTAAAGCAGTTAACAGTCATAGCAATGCTGTGGGTATCGTCCCTATTGAAAATTCAATTGAAGGAACAATTAATATTGTTGCAGATGCGCTTGCTCAAGAAGACATTTATGCTCATGGTGAAATTCATTTAGATATAAATTTTGGCCTATACGCGCTTAAAGGTACTTCACTGGAGGACATTGAAAAGGTATATTCTATCGCACCTGCAATTAGTCAGACCAGCCAATATATACACCGACATCATTTCTTATATGATTATGTCGACAGTACAATACAAAGTTTGGAGAAAATTGATACACATGTTGCTGCTATTGCGCCACTAGGTAGTGGCGAAGCATATGGTTTCGAACCAATTGATGCACACATTCAAGACTATCCGCACAATGTTACGCGTTTTTTAGTTGTTAAAAGTGATGAACACTATAGTGAAACAGCTTCTAGCACGTTGTTATTAATCACACCGAAACATGATAAAGCTGGCCTATTAGCTAGTATACTTAATACTTTTGCATTATTTGATATTAATTTATCATGGATAGAATCTAGACCGCTTAAGACGCAACTAGGAATGTATCGTTTCTTTGTTCAAACCGATATAGGTAAAAGTGAAGCACTTGATAAAGTTATTTCAATTTTAGAAACATTGGACTTCAGTGTTAAAATTATAGGCGCATTCAATCGCCAATAGAAATTAGGAGTTGGCCTGGGACATAAATAATATGATGATGCTATTTTGCAAATTCGCAGTAGCTGACTGAACTGAAAATGCGCTTAAATCAAGCTTTTTTCAGTTCTAGTCATCCTTGCGGGCGGGGCCCCAACAAAGAGAATTTCACTAAGAAATTCTAAAAGCAAAGCAAGTTGGGAGTCGGGGCCCCAACACAAAAAATCACGAAAGTGATTTTACAAGCAAAGCAAGTTGGGAGTGGGACGACGAATTTAAAAGAATTCTGTCCCACTCCCACTCCCATTTTGTCCTACTTGCAAACTGTTTTATTCTATATTTATTTTCCTAATTGTGACGTCCTCATACTGATTTAAAGTCAGGTCAGCTATATCCTCTAAATGTATCGTTTGTGATGCATCATCAAACGTATTCCCTGCAATAAATACTTGCTGATGTTTTACATCATTATAACTTCTAATATGAATGGCATCTTTTTTCATTTCCCCACTAAAATGATTACTAATTACACTGAAGTTTTCACCTGCTTGAGTTGGCATAACCAAGCCTGTGTTAGGGTCAGCAGCATTCTTTCCATCTTTCACACCTAAAAATCGAATACCACCTTTACAATTTTTGAATTCATTGCGTGATATAATCATGTTTTTAGCTTTAAGAGGTGTTAATGCATAATCTTCCATTCCATCAAAACAATTATCTTTAATATGCACATTGTCATAGAATTTATTATATCTACTTGCGTGCGAGCCAATCGCTCTATTCCATGGGCGCATGTGTTGGTCTTCAGAATCACCGAAATAACAATTCTCGATAACAACGTTTTTAGTAATGGTTCCATCTGTCGTGCCAAATTTAGGGAATGCACCTGGGACTTGTATATCCAATTGAATCGCTTCTGAAAATGAGCGGTCGCCATCAAAATCATTAAATCCCTTAAAATGACAGTTCTTGATATATAAGCCATTAATACCACAGGCATCTAAAGCATGTCCACCTACGACATTTAATACCGTAACACCAATCAGTTGGATGTCTTCCGCATGTCCAATTGACATTGCAGTATTATTATATGGTAATTGACCACCATTCATATCAAATGTTCCACCTTTAATATAAATCTGACTATTTCCTTGATATCCTTTATAAAAGCCAAAGCGATGTCCGTTTTTTAAAAGGGCATCCTTACCACATCTTAGCAATGTGGTATCATCTTCAAGTAATAGTGTCGTTGCACCGTAAATAATGAGTGCTTTCGAAATATGATACGTACCACTCGGTATAAACACAGTGTGTTCACCATATCTTGCTTTATTCAATGCGCGCTGTATTGCTTTCGTGTCTTTACGTTTATTATGTCCTTTTAGTCCATAATCTTGAGCATTAATTAACATATCGTATCCCCTATCTCAACTTTCCAATCTTTAAATCTATAGGCTATGTACCATTTTAGAATGGGATTAGCTATAATATATGTAATGATTAATGAGGTAATCATTTAATCGTTTCTATATAATTATACAATTTTTAAATACCTCAAACATTAATTCGAGAGGATGATAGCTCATGACTAAAAAAGCACTTATCGTTGTAGATTATTCTTATGATTTTATTGCAGATGATGGCCGCTTAACATGTGGTAAACCCGGCCAAGATATTGAAACGTTTATCCTAAACCGTCTTGAAACGTATCAGACACATGACCAAGATATTTTCTTTATGATGGATTTGCACTATGAAAATGATCCTTTCCACCCTGAGACGCAGTTATTCCCTCCTCATAATATTGAGGGCACATCAGGGCGCGAACTGTATGGTAAGGTTAAATCGTTTTATGATAACTTTAAAGAATGCGAGAATGTTCATTATCTAGATAAACGTCGCTATGATTCTTTCTACGGTACGCCTTTAGATAGCCTATTACGTGAAAGAAATATCACAGATATTGAAATTGTAGGTGTATGTACAGATATTTGCATTCTCCATACTGCTGTATCAGCATATAATTTAGGATATCACATCACTATTCCTAAAGATGGTGTTGCTTCTTTCAATGAAAATGGTCATGTGTGGGCTTTAGGACATTTTGTAAACTCATTAGGCGCAGAGGTAGATGTTCCTAAATAAAACATGATAAAATAAGATGAAAAATCAAATGATAAGGGTGGATAATAACAATGGCAAAAACTTATATTTTTGGACATCAAAATCCAGATACAGATGCAATCGCATCAGCTATAATCATGGCTGATTTTGAACAATTAACTGGTAACTCTGAAGCGACGCCATATCGCTTAGGAGATATTAATCCTGAAACTCAATATGCTTTAGATCACTTTGAAGTTAAAGCACCAGAATTATTAAGTGATAACCTAGATGGTCAAGAGGTTATCTTAGTCGATCATAACGAATTCCAACAAAGTGCTGAAACAATTTCTGATGCTGAGATCAAACACGTTGTAGACCATCACAGAATCGCAAACTTTGAAACTGCTTCACCACTTTGGTATCGAGCAGAACCAGTTGGTTGTACAGCTACAATTCTTTATAAAATGTATAAAGAACGTGGATTTGAAATTAAACCACACATTGCTGGATTAATGATTTCAGCAATCATTTCTGATAGCTTATTATTTAAATCACCTACTTGTACAGATGAAGATGTAAATGCTGCTAAAGATTTAAAAGACATTGCAAATGTTGATTTAGATGAATATGGCTTAGATATGTTAAAAGCTGGTGCATCTACAACGGATAAATCTGCTGAAGAATTATTAGATATGGACGCTAAATCATTCAACATGGGTGACTATGTTACACGTATTGCACAAGTTAACACGGTTGACATTGACGAAGTCTTAGATCGCAAAGAAGATCTTGAAAAAGCAATGTTAGAAACAAGTGCAAATGAAAAATACGACTTATTTGTATTAGTTGTAACTGATATTATTAATAGTGACTCTAAAATTTTAGTCGTAGGTGCTGAAAAAGACAAAGTTGGCGAAGCATTTAAAGTTCAACTAGACGATGGCATGGCATTCTTATCAGGCGTTGTCTCTCGTAAAAAACAAGTGGTACCTCAAATTACAGAAGCTTTAACTAAATAAAACATTTAGGTTTTTAATTAACCGCCTATATATGTAAGGCTATGACATTAATCATTAAACAATACTACTTTGCAAATGCGCAGTAGCTAACAGAACCGAGAGGGCGTAAGCTTTTCTCGGTTTTAGTTATCTTTGCGGGCTAGACCCCAACAAAGCGCATTTCATCAAGAAATTCAACAAGCAAAGCAAGCTAGGAGCGGGCGACGAATTTAAAACAATTCAGTCCCGCTTCATTTTTATTGAAATAAATTTAGGGTATAGATATGATGAATGACATCATACATTTTAATAAAGTTTTTTAATTTAAAAAGGATTCATTAGGAGGTATTATATATTGCCGACCATCGAGCAACAATTCGAAGAGAGTAAAGCTTTTTTTAAAACACATAAAACAAAAGATTTAAAATTTCGAAAGCATCAGTTAAAACTGTTAAGTAAAAGCATTAAAAATCATGAAAACGATTTACTTGATGCGCTTAAAACAGATTTAGGAAAAAGTCCTGTTGAAGCCTATGCTACAGAAATTGGATTCACTTTAAAAAGTATTAAAACAGCACGTAAAGAATTGAAAAATTGGGCTAAAACAAAACAAGTTGACACCCCTCTATTTATGTTTCCTGCAAAAAGTTATATTAAGCAGGAACCTTATGGCACAGTATTAATCATTGGTCCATTTAACTATCCAGTTCAATTGGTATTTGAACCCTTAATTGGCGCTATCGCAGCTGGAAATACAGCGCTTGTTAAGCCATCTGAATTAACACCTCATGTTGCCACAGTCATTCGTCAAATTATTGAGGACGTATTTACACCAGATTATATAGCTGTTGTTGAAGGAGGTATTTCTGAGACACAAACATTAATTCAACTACCTTTCGACTATATCTTCTTTACAGGTAGTGACAAAGTTGGTCAAATTGTATATGAAGCTGCTAGTAAAAATTTAGTTCCTGTTACGCTTGAATTAGGTGGAAAGTCTCCTGTTATTGTAGATGACACAGCTAATATCAAAGTTGCAAGTGATCGTATTAGTTTTGGTAAATTTACAAATGCTGGTCAAACATGCGTAGCACCAGACTATATATTAGTAAATAAGAAAGTTAAAAACGAATTGATTGAGGCGCTTAAACAAAGTATTCAAGAATTTTATGGTCACACGATTGAGGAAAGCCCTGACTTCGGTCGCATCGTCAATGATAAACATTTTAATCGCTTAAATGAATTACTTAACGTACATCAACAACATATTATTTTCGGTGGCCACACAAATGCATCAACGCGCTATATAGAACCAACTTTATTAGATGGCATCACACCTAACTCTAAAATTATGCAGGAAGAAATTTTTGGTCCACTTTTACCTATCATTACTTACGATGATTTCAATGAAGCAATCGATATTGTGCAAAGTAAAGCTAAACCATTGAGTCTATATTTATTTAGTGAGGATGAGAATAGCACACACCGTGTGTTAAATGAATTATCATTCGGCGGTGGCGCAATCAATGATACATTAATGCATTTAGCAAATCCTAAACTACCATTTGGTGGTGTTGGAATGTCTGGTATCGGTCAATATCACGGTAAATATACTTTTGAAACTTTTAGCCACAGTAAGTCATATATCTTTAAATCTACACGATTAGATTCAAGCGTAATGTATCCACCCTATAAAGGTAAATTTAAATATATTAGAACCTTTTTTAAAAATTTATAAATTCATTCGAAAAAAGAGAGTGGGGCAGAATTCTTTTAAATTCGTCGTCCCACCCCCGCAAGGATGACTAGAACTGAGAAAAGCTTGATTTAAGTGCCTTCTCAGTTCAGTCAGCTACTGCGAATTTGCAAAATAGCATTATTATATTATTTATGTCCCAGCCTGGCTATTTATATAGTTTATTAAATAAAGCTAACATGTACACCCTCAGGTGCATTGTATTGATTATCTGTTGGCGTTAATTTACCTGTATGTGTATCTCTTTTGAATACGGTAATGTCGTAATTTCCTTCTTGATGGGCACATACTAAGTAGTTATCTGTTTCAGTTATATTAAAATCTCTAGGAAATTGGTCTCCACTTTTAACAATTTCTACTGGGTTTAGTCCAGCACCATCATCTGTAATCGTGAAGACAGCAATACTATCATGACCGCGATTACTAATATATAGCGATTGTTGATCATGAGATAATCGGACAGCAGCTAGTTTAGTATCTTCATTGAAATCTTCTGGAATCGTTAAATGACGTTCTATTTCTTTAAATTCGCCATCCTCATACTTAGCAACACTTACATAATTAGATAATTCATGAACAATGTATGCATATTCGCCATTATTATGAAAAGCAATGTGTCTAGGACCATCTTGATCTTTAAATTGAGACACTTTATACTCTTTTAAGCCTTCACTACTATATTCATACGTGACAACACGATCAGTACCTAAATCCGTAGCTACAACGTATTTACCGTCAGGTGTTTCATTTAAATAATGGACATGTGAATGCTCTTGGCGTTCGTGACTACCAAGTGGATAGTCGTGGTGCAATTCTTGAATTAACTTCACAATTTCACCTGTCTCTTTATTTAATTGATATATTCTAGCGATACCAGCGCCGTACACCGCTTCAAACAAGAAATTATGATCTGTGGATACTGAAATATAACAGCCTGTACCCGCTTCAGAAGCTAAGCATTTATTGATTAATGTTAGTGCACCTGAATGGTCTTTTTTAAATGCTGCTACTCCGCAATGTGTCCCCTCTTTCGTGATGGCATATAAATAATCGTCGGTTTGCGCAAGGTAGGTTGATGCTTCAATTTCATAACCCGTAGTAACAGCACTAATGTGACCATTATCTTCATTTAATTCGAATAAATAAATCCCTTTACCCTCTTTTTTCGTATATGAACCGATATAACCCTTAGTTGTCATCAGTATACCTCCTAAGTTTTAGTTATCTTTATTTTATTAAAAGAAGGGGCACTATGACAATTATTCTTAATCGCTCTAAATAATTAATTAAAAAGAAAAACCAGTAACCTCAAAATTGAAGTTACTGGTACTATTACGCAAATTACGCGTTATTACTTTCAATATCTGAAACGATTTCTTTCGTTTTTCTTTCGATATCTTCAAAGTCTTTTTTGAAGATGTAAGCAAATGCTACAACACCAACACCAACGACTACTGATGTAATAACTACTAAGCTTAATAAGAATTTGAATAAACCTTTAATTAAATCCCACATGTATGTTTCACCTCTAAATAGAAATAAGTATGTTTACAATATTATATATTATCATACTTACTGTTATCATTAAATAGATACCTTTTTTCGTCTTATAATAATCACTAAAAATTGAATTTCAAAAACTTCATAAGTTTTCAATTGTACATTAGTTTAATACATCCACCAAGCTTTTACTTTGTTATATACTTTTAAATAAGCGTCCTGAAACATAGTACCCCTCCTTGTTTTTTAAAATTTTCTTGCTATTATGTTTAGTATAGTAATAATTATATTAGTTTTCAATTAATGCTATTTTACAATATTTTGAATTTTCAGGAGGCCTTCTCATGCAACAAGTGAAATCAGATATCATGACGTTTCGAGGGTCACATTTTGATTTAGGTGTTAAAACAGCGCAATGGCTTAAACAAACGCCTTTACTAGAAAATCGTGAACGTGAATGGAAAAAACGTATGCCTCGTTTTGATATAGATGTTAATGAAACTTATTCAGTTTTTCAAACATATGCACCCCAAATTTGGGAAGAAATTATGGGAATGCAAGAAATACTGAATCTACCTACAAAACAAATGATATTAAATTTTGCACATTATCGTTTCACAGATTTAAAAGAAAGTGGCTGTACTGTATTCCAAGGCCCAGATTATATGATTCGTAATTATGATTATCATCCTGCCACATATGATGGAAGATACTTATTATTCCAACCCAATGACGGTGGTCTAGCGCAAATTGGACCTACGTCTAGAGTGACAGGTCGTATGGATGGCATGAATGAAGCTGGTTTGACGATGGGATATAACTTTATGCATCGTAAACATCCTGCTAATGGCTTTGTATGTTATATGATTGGACGCCTTGTTTTAGAATATTGCAGAGATGTAGATGAAGCTGTTAAATTCTTAAACGAACTTCCACATAGAAGCTCATTTAGTTATATTTTAATGGATAAAAAGCTTAATCACGCCATCGTTGAAGTGACACCACGTTCATTTGATGTTAGATATGATAAAGTATGTACAAATCATTTCGAAATCTTAACACATGAGAATCGAAATTACACGAAAGAATCACGTGAACGGTTAGAACGGACGATTTCTCAAACTTCACAATCCCTAGATAAACATACAGCCTTTAAATTATTTAATGATCCGAAGTTTGAAATTTATAGCAAATTATTTAGAAGTTGGTCAGGTACAATACATACGTCAATGTATGAACCACAAAACTTAACCGCTTGGATGACGTTAGGTGAAAATCAAGCTCCGACTTCAATTAATTTTCAATCATGGCTTGATGGACATGAACTAGACATTCAGCAATTTAAAGGTCAAATTGATACCGATTTAACTTTTGCTAATTATTAAAAAAGAGGCTGGGAGATAAATAATATAACTAAGCTATTTTGCAAATTCGCAGTAGCTGACTGAACTGAGAAGGCACTTAAATCAAGCTTTTCTCAGTTCTAGTCATCCTTGTGGGGGTGGGCGGGACCCCAACACAAAAAATCACGAAAGTGATTTAACAAGCTAAGCATGTTGGGAGTCGGGGCCCCAACACAAAAAATCACGAAAGTGATTTTACAAGCTAAGCAGGTTGGGGATACGACGAATTTAAAAGAATTCTGTCCCACTCCCGACATGACAAATGATTGCCTCTTGTTATGTAGGCAATCATTTTATTTTAATATCTTTTTTAACAGTGTAAAACTCAACCACATTATCACTATTTCCTACCTTACCGTTGTTAAATGCTTTATTCTCAACTTTAGCTTCACCAGTACCTGGATGTAATTTTAATAACGTATTTTTCGGTTTATCTTTATAGTCCAGATAAATAGAATCATGTTTACTTGAACCTCTAACATCCGTTTCACTATACATATCTGTGAAATTTAAATGACCTTCTTCAGTCACAAACAGGGCGTTTTGAAGTATTGTCTTGTTTACTTTAATGGCACCTAATTGCGTCTTAAATTTACTGTTGTGGATTTCACTATTTTTAATGTTTACACTACCAGAATCGCTCTTAAAAATAAGGTTATTTAATTTAGAGTTGTTAACTTTTAAATGTTTAGTACCTTGGTAAATCAAACCATTCTTAATATTAATCCCATCTAAAATTATATTTTCAAAATTTGAATGTATATCTAAATTGTTTATATTTTTATTAGGAATTGTAATTTCGATTTTAGATTTGCTCTGATTAAAAGGGTTAATATTGATACTATAACCTCTTTTGTTTGATCTATGCTCTTTTACATTTAAGGTATCATTTGTGTGATATACCTTAACATCATTATCACCATAATATTTAACACCACAATGGTTACCTTGTTTAATTGTGACTTCTGAATTGTAACTCTCAACATTTAAATTAGTCATTTTCATATGATTGTAAGCTTTATCATATTTGAGTTTTTTAAATTCATCTTTGTCGTGTACAAACCAGACTAAAGTTGCAGCCAAGAAAAAACCTATAAATATTACTATGCCAGCTATCATTGCCTTTTTCATTGTTTAATTCTTCCTTTAACTGTTTGGATATACCAAGTTAAATATTTTAATACAAGTCGATATATATTTTGCGTGATTTTCATTGTGAGTACAAATAAAACGATACCAATCCCTGCATATGAAATGCTAAATAAGAAATTGCTAAACGAATCAACAATCCCCTTGACGATACTCATTGAAATAATGATTAATGGAAGACAAATTAAAAAGACTGAAAATAAAAACACACCAAATAATATCACTAAAAATATCACTATAGGAATAATAATAAAGAAAAATGAAAGTACACCGAGACTCAATGACGCCATTATTGCTCTAACAATATTTTGAAGGTTAGGGGTAACTTTAGCATAAGAAATTGCTTCTTTCGCTTTGACTTCCTTACCAATATCATGTGGTTCACGCAAGTCTGATATGATGTCTTTTTCTGATTTCCCTTTTGTTTCTTGTTCATAGAAATGATTTTCATAATCATCCATAAGTTTGTCTTTTTCTTCTCTTGGCAATTGATCTAGTTCTAATTCAAGTTCATTTAAAAAGGTAATCTTATCCATTTTTTCACATACTTTCTTAATTGAATTATCTCTATTTCATTGAAAAAGTAGCTTGCTTAAAATTGAATTATACGCGGATCACTGTTAACGACTAAAAAATTCAATTCGTTTAACCACATTATCTTTATACAAAATGGATAGTTTCATATGATGATCTTTATCAACATAGATTAATGCATCATACCCCCTACCAACTTTGTCCTTACGATAGTTCTCACCCAAGTAGTTAATGGCATGATCAACGTTGTCTCCAATTTTAATGCCAAAATTAGTTGTCACGTCCTGATCATTAATGAGCACTATTCCTTTTACCTTCTGGTGTTTATTTTTGACTTTCACCGTTAGATTTTTATGATTTTTATCATTGTAAAATTTATATCTGTCCAACTTAATATTACGATTAATCTCGTAATTATCATCATTAAATTGTTGATTCATTTGAATACCATTAATTTTCACTTCTGTAAGATCAATAGTTTTTTCATTTTTATAGATTGTAAGACAAGTAACGACTATCAAAGCTATGATTGTAAAGATAATAAAAATTACCCATCTATTTTGTATACGCAAATGTACCACCACTTCTATTCTTAATAACTTAAATATATCATAACCGCTAACTAAGAAACATCTATCCACGAAGAATCGTTTCTTACACAATTGTAACGTTAATTTATCATTATAAGAAACACAGTCATACTAATATATTTTGAGTTTTATAATTATCCATTTTCAGTGAAAATTGTTATAATAATATAAATTTAATGGGGAGGTATTTCTTATGGCTAATTTAGAAACGTATTTTAAAAAGAGTCAACCACTAGATGACTATATCGAAAACATGACTGTAAATAAAGACAACGTATTATCGATTTACAATGCATTCACGCCACCTTCAACTGACGACAGAATCGGTCAACTTAAAGACCGTCCCTATTCGAAAGTGTTAGTTATAAGTGAAGATTGGTGTGGCGACGCTATGATGAACTTGCCTATACTAAAGCATATTAGTGAGTCTCTTCAGCTAGAAGTTCGTGTATTCCATAGAGATGAAGATACAGATCTAATTGACCAGTATTTAACAAATGGTACTGCACGTTCGATTCCAATCTTTATCTTTATGAATGATCAATTTGAACAAGTTAGTGTTTGGGGACCAAGAGCGCGTGAAGCTCAAGACTATGTTACGCAACTAAGAGCTGAGAAATTACCTAATAAAGAAGCGCCTGATTATAATGACAAGGAGAAAGAGGTTCACCACGAAATCGCTACTAAATATAAATCAGATTCTGAATTATGGAATCAAGTTTATGATTCCATTATCAGTAAATTAATGCTATAAACGCAAATAAAAACAAATTGGGTAGTGAAGCAGATATTATTTTATTTCTGCTCCACTACCCTCTTTATTTAGGAACAACTTCCTATGCTTGTCTTATATATCTCTTTTAGCTGCATAAGCAATATTCGCAATGAATAAAACAACAATTGATGCTAATGAGATAAACCATTGCCAATTTGAAAATTTAATGCTATCCGTTTGAGATTTCTCAGTTAAATAACTGAAAGGAATATATTTTAGTGATTTTTGAATTTTTTCGCCCCAATCAGGAATCAAACCAATAAAAGGTTGAATAAACGGTACGATAAATACTAAGAAGATGCCTAACGTGAAAATAACTGCTGGTTTTTGAACTATTAATGTAACTAAGAATAATAGTAAACCAAAGAATAGTAAGAAGATAAGATAGAACCATATGTTCGTTAAGAACTTATCTCCGTCTAAATTTTTTCCATCAGTAAATGCTTGCACTAACATTAAAGTAATATATGTGATAAGTGCAAAAATAAAAGAAATTAACACAATTGAAATTGTTTTAGCAATGATATAACCAATTCTATTCTTCACTTTGTTCATATAAAGTTGAATCGTACCTTGAGAATAATCACGAGTAATCGTCTTAATCACTACTAGCAAGCCAAAGAATAAGAACATCCAATTTGCCATAGATAAAATTGACGAATAATTTACTTGATCATTATTTCGTGCCATTAAGAATGTTATTAATCCTAAAACTAACCAGATTAATAGTAATGCAATGTAAGTTAGATAACTTTTACAAAAACTCAATATATCATATTTAACTAATTGTAAACTTCTCATTTATTTGTCACCTCTTTGATTAATATTAAAGTACGTATCACGAAGCGAGCTTTTTCTTGTTTCAATATACTTAGGATATAGATCTTTTTGTGCTAAAGATTTGAGTAATTGTTTATAATCTTTTTGCGCCTTAATCATGATTTCTCCACTATCTTTATGAGATTGAAGTACGTTGAAATGTGCTGTTAAATAGTCAAGCGCTGTGTTAAATTCTTCAACTTCGAATTTAAGTGATGTATGATCTTGAGCGCTACCGTCTTTCATATTAACGTCTTGTACAAAGTTACCGTCACGTAAGAAGACAGCTCTATCACAAATCAATTCTATATCTTCTAATTTATGGCTTGAAATTAATATTTTCATTCCTAAATCATTCACTAATGATTGAATCGTTTCTAAGACATCAATCGAACCATCTGGATCCATACCATTGGTTGGTTCATCTAGTATTAAATATTTCGGTTTATTCATTAATGAAACAGCAATCGCTAGTTTTTGTTTCATACCCATTGAATATTTTTTTACCTTTTTCTTAATGTATGGTCTCATACCAAATGCGTCTATAATTTTATCTGTATAATCTTTGTCGAAACCTTTTCCTAGAACCTGAGCAAATAATCTCAAGTTATTTAAACCTGTTTTATTATCATAGAGCTTCGGATGTTCAATAAGATAGCCTACGTTCTCGTTATCGTTTAGTTGAACCTTTCCTTTGAAATTAATAATATTGCCATTCATTACTTTCATTAATGTTGTTTTACCAACACCATTTTTACCAATTAAACCTACAATTTGACTATCTCCAAAATCAAAATTGATATTATCTAAAACATCATTATCTCCATATGTTTTTGTAATGTTTTCTAATTTCATGTAAGCCCTCCTTTATTTTCACGCTGATTGATACGTTTTAATTGAATCAAATAGTTTATAATCATCCAAATAATACTTAAAATCAATGAACCGTAATTGTAATAGACGCCTAACACATTATAGGTATAATAGTGTTGGAACACGAGTACATTAATAACTGCGAATACCGTTGTTATTGCGAATGGTATAGCCAACATCATAATCATAATATATGGTGCATAAGCTATGCCTTCACGCTTTCTTTCAGAGTTCCTACTAAATGCAATTGGAATGCTGAAAAAATTCACGAATATAAAAGCTATTGCAGTTGAATACCTTAAATCTCCAAAATCTATATTGGACGATTGAAAATTATATAATGCGATGATACATCCACCAAATAACGTTAACACAATACATGTAATATAATTTGCGTTGAGCATATCTTTCTTAGAAACAGGTAAGCTTTCGTAAAATAAATACGAACTTTTCCCACCTAACCTTCTATGCAGTCTAAATAAATGTCCAGAATCTAAAATGCTGACAACCATTAATGTGATAGCAATGGGTGCATAGAACAGAAAATAAAGTTCTGTTTTAGAAAGTACCAATGCATATAGCGGATTAAAGAGCAATAACGCAAGATAAATGACTATTGTCACACTTCGACATTTAAAATTTCTAATTAATAATTGCTTCATTTTATCAACCTACTTTGCTGAAATTCTTGTTGATTATCATGTAGATGAGATTTTTCGATATAAATCATCAGTTCTTCTATTGTAGGTTGTTGAATATTAACGTTGTTTCCAAACAATTCTTTAAACACTTGAGCATGTTGCGTAAATCCTTTAAATCCAGTCGATTTCACTTCTTTATAAAGAAATAAACGATTTAATTCTTCGTCTAAATCTTCATTATCACCTTGTACTATTGCGTACTGTTCTTGTAATTCATGGCGGAATCCTTGCATGATAATTTCTCCATTTTTTATGTGTACAAGATAGTCAGCAATTTTTTCTAGGTCTGAAATGATATGCGTAGAAATAAATAATGTCTTATTTTCATCGAGTAGTTCACTTTGTAATATTTCTAACACTTCATTGCGAACGATTGGGTCTAAACCTGCAGTTGGCTCATCCAAAATGAATAATTCTGCATGGTGACTCAAAGCAAGCGCTAGTGACAATTTCATTTTCATACCTGTTGAGAAATGCTTAATTTTACCATTAAAAGGTAGTTTAAATTTCTCTAAGTAATATTTGAACGTTTCTGAATCCCAATCACTATAAAATGGTGATACCATTTTTTCCAGTTTTTTTGGAGTCCATTGTTGATTAAAGTAAATTTCAGAATAAACAAAACCTATTTTATTTTTAATCCATTTCGGTTTATTTGTAATTCGTTCACCGAAAATGAAAATATCACCATTATTAGGTTCTAATATATCCATTATCAACCGAATCATTGTCGTCTTTCCTGCGCCGTTAGCCCCAATGAACCCAGTTACAAATCCTTGAGGAATATTGAATGAAAGATTGCTAATTGAAAATGCTTTATTTTGATACGATACATTTTTTACTTCAATGACATTCATTCTTCTTCCTCCTCATAAATTAAAGTTAATATTTCTTTTAATTCTTTCAGAGGCATATCGATTGTTTTAGCTTCTTTGATCATTAATCGAGCAAGGTTTTCTATTACAAAGAATTGCTTTTCTTTTAATATTGAACTATCTTGTTCTTTAACAAAGGTGCCTTTACCTCGAACAGTTGTAACAAATCCATCTTTTTCTAAATCTTCGTAAGCTCTCTTAGTCGTGATTAGACTCACTTGCAAATCTTTTGCCAGTTCCCGCATCGAAGGTAAGTGGCTACCAGCTTCAACATAGCCTTTTAAAATATTTTCTTTGATTTGTTGCTTGATTTGTTCATAAATGGGTTGTTCACTGGTGTTTTTTAGAATAATTTTCATTGATGTCCCCCTTTAATAACTGTATATACATAATATACACACTATATACACGTTTGTAAAGTCATATACGTAAATATCCCTATAAACAAAGTTATTAAGATAAATTGTATATATATAATAGATACAATAAAAAAGTGGGAGTGGGACAGAATTCTTTTAAATTCGTCATCCACTCCCAGCTTGCTTTGCTTGTAGAATTTCTTAGTGAAATTCTCTTTGTTGGGGCCCCGCCCGCAAGGGTGACTATAACTGAGAAATGCTTTGTTAAAGCGCCTTATCAGTTCAGTCAGCTACTGTGAAATTGCAAAATAGCATGAGTATATTATTTATGTCTGAGATTCTTAAAGTGCTATTTTTTATTTTTCTTTCTATCATTACTACGATTAATAAAAGCACATATCATAAACATGATTGCAGCTAATAATAATTTAACGCCTTGATCTTCATGTCCTGAAGCTTGTAAGTAATAACCAATAACAAATAAGACAATTGCCAAGGTCACGAAAATCTTAGTTAAATGTTTCATCATAATTAACACCTCAATAACCGTATTATAACAAACATCAAGAAATATTACGGTTTCAATAGATATTTAAAATTGAAAATATGCTTCCATATGTTAAAATTTAAGTGTATCCACGAATTACATTACACAGCCCCTAACTTGTAACGGCAAGTTAGGGGCTTTTGTGTATGGTCATCTACTTATCTTTTCACTTAGATTCTAACCAAACACGAAATATGACGAGTATACCACCCGTAATCAGTGTCACCATACCCTCTAATAGCCACGACATTACACTACACCTCCAAATGAAAAGTGTCATATCTTATGATGACCTGTCATCATTTTAACACAAAAAGCGAACGAACGTTCGATTTATAAGAATCTTAACTATCATTTCTATGTAATCATAATAGGAACACTTTATCTTTATGACATTTAAAGATAATATATTATTAAACACTAAAAAAAGTGAGGTTAAATAAATGAACCCATTAGCTCAAAACTTAAATAATCAACTTGTTGATGATTGTCCTGAAATTTTAAGTATGCTTTCAACGCTAGGCCAATCTATGTACTATCCAAAAGGTATATTATCTCAATCGGCTGATGCTAAAAAAACAAAATACAATGCGACTATTGGTATGGCTACAAATAAAGATGGAAAAATGTATGCTGATACGTTATTTGATGTCTATAATCATCTATCACCTGATGACATATTTCCATATGCACCACCACAAGGATTAGAAGCTTTAAGAGATTTATGGCAAGATAAAATGCTCAAAGAAAATCCTGATTTATCAAAAGAAACGATTAGTAGACCAATTGTCACTAATGCGTTGACTCATGGTTTATCTCTAATTGCTGATTTATTTGTAGAAAGTGGCGATACAATCTTAGTACCTACACACAATTGGGGTAACTATAAATTAATATATGAAACACGTCATTCAGCAAATATTGAGACATATTCAATATTTAATCAAGAAGGTCACTATACAACAAATGATTTAGTAACTACTTTAGACAACTACAATAAAGATAAAGTCGTTCTCATTCTGAATTACCCTAACAATCCTACTGGTTATACACTGAACAAAGATGAAGTTGCAACTATAGTATCAACTATTCGTTCACTTGCTGAAAAGGGCACAAAAGTGATAGCTGTTGTTGACGATGCTTACTACGGTTTATTTTATGAAGATGTGTATCGCCAATCTATATTTACTGCGTTAAATCAAATTGAATCAAATAATATATTACCGATTCGTTTAGATGGCGCTACTAAAGAATTCTTTGCTTGGGGACTACGTGTTGGTTTCCTTACATTTGGTCTAAGCAATCATACAGCTAAAGAAGTGTTAGAGGCGAAAGTTAAAGGTTTAATACGAAGTAATATTTCAAGTGGACCAATGCCTTCACAAAGTGCTATTAAATACGTCTTAGAACATCATGACCAATTTGATAAAGAAATCCAACAAAATATTGATACTTTACAACAACGATATGAAGTAACTAAGTCAGTTGTATATGATGATAAATACAAAAATCATTGGCAAGCATATGATTTTAACTCAGGTTATTTCATGGCAGTCAAAGTCAATGGCGTAAATCCTGAAGAACTTCGTACGCATTTAATCAATGAATATTCAATTGGAATCATTGCTTTAAATGACTCTGATATCCGAATTACGTTTAGTTGTATTGAAAAAGATGATATTCCACATGTGTTTGAATCAATCGCAAAAGCAATAGATGATTTAAAGTAAACAATCGAAATAATGAAGTAATATAATTATGATGTTAAGAAAAAGTTCTCATATTCGAATAAGTCAATCATTCTGAACGACAAAATAACTCGAAAGCTGTGATCTTAATGATAACTATTTTTTTAATATTGCTTATTATTAATTTTATTTTTACGTCATATCATTTGTATCTTTACGCATTTACGTCAACCGGACATGTCCCCAAAAATTTATATTTTTTCATAGGATTACTCACCCTATTCATTCTATTTGGAGCATGGTTACTAGATTTATTATAAATTTTTCTATTATCATTCTTAAGTAATGTAAAAAGAGTCCGGGACATAATGTTCT
>NZ_JAESLA010000031.1:0-36700 GCF_017892405.1 Staphylococcus sp. GDY8P85P
AACCGAAGGTTTAATGATATAAAGGTTGAAATAATAATTAACATCATGTAGTATATGTAATATATTAAGTATAATAAATATATCTATAAGGAGAACGGCTTACAATGAGAATTGCTTTATTATTAATAAGACTTATGTTAGGTATTACATTTACAATACATGGATCTCAAAAAGTATTTGGTGGATTTAAAGAACCGATGGCAATGATGTCTGATTTAGGTTTCCCTGCATTCTTAGGCATTATATTAGGGTTATTTGAGTTTATCGGAGGCATATTAATGATCATAGGTTTATTTGCAAACTATGTTGCTGCTGGTTTCATTATAATTATGCTTGGCGCTTTATTTACAGTTCATTTAGCACATGGTTATATGGCTTCAGAACTTGTAATTATACTATTGGTAATGAGTATATCTGTAATGATTTCTTATAATTGGAAGAAATCACTGGAACTTTATTAAAAAAGTGTATTTGCGAATAATTAGCAAATACGTTCATTGAAATTCTACAAGTAAAGTAAAGTCAGTCTGGGACAAAAATAATATAATAATGCTATTTAGCAAATTCGCAGTAGCTGACTGAACTGAGAAGGCGCTTAACTCAAGCTTTTCTCAGTTCTAGTCACCCTTGCGGAGGTGGGCGGGGCCCCAACACAAAAAAATCACGAAAGTGATTTTACAAGCAAAGCAAGTTGGGGTCGGGGCCCCAACACAAAAAATCACGAAAGTGATTTTACAAGCTAAGCAAGTTGGGGTTACGACGAATTCAAAAGAATTCTGTTTCTCTCCCACTTTTTAATGATTATAAAGTTAATGCTTTGATTAAAATATCAGTATGCTCTTTAAGCTGATGATTGGGAATACCACCGAAACCAATAATAAACTTTGGGAGTGGTTCAATTTGATCATCATAGTTGTAGATATTTAATTTTAATTTTAGTTCTTCCGCATTGTGCAGGCATTGAGACATGGTAAGTCCATTATTTACTGTTAGTGTGAAATGCATTCCTGTTAATGCGCCTTCAATATTTAGTTGTTCCTTATAGGGTTCCAATCGTTGCAATATATAATTTAGTTTCTCTCTATAAATTTTTCTCATTTTATTTAAATGACGTTCAAAACTTCCAGATGACATAAAATTCGTAATGATTTGTTGGATATGAACAGGGACGGTATTACTCTCTTTATAAGGCATAGATAAATAAGATTGTAATAATGTTTGAGGCAAAACGATATAAGCAATACGACAACTCGGATAAAGTGATTTTGAAAATGTACTAATATAGATTACTTTGTCTTTTTTATCTAAACTTTGTAAAGCAGGAATTGGTTTACCGTAATATCTGAATTCTGAATCATAATCGTCTTCAATAATATATCTACTATGTTTCTGATGAGCCCATTTAATGAGTTGGGTACGTTTTTTTAAGTTCATGACATAGCCAGTTGGGAATTGATGAGATGGTGTGATATATACAATATCATTATTAGAATTAAGTACGTCAGTCATGTTTATTCCATCTTTCTCAACAGTTGCTTGAATATAATCGTGATTGTTTTTATCCAAAACATGTTTAATTGGAGGATAACTTGGTTTTTCTATTATGAATGACGATGTTTTAAGAATATCAGTAATCATGTTAAGTAATTGCTCAGTAGAAGACCCAATGATAATTTGATTTGGATGACATGACACACCTCTACTATTAAATAGATAATGTGCGATTTGTTGTCGTAAATTTAATTCACCTTGTATGTCTCCTTTTTCTAAAAGCGCTAATTCATTATCTTCAAATGCTTCCTTTGCAAATTTTCTAAAAAGATTTAGAGGGAAATATTCGGCATCTATCTCTGCTAAATTAAATGCATACTTATATTGGTTAGTGTCAATTGGATTCGCTTCTGTTTCAATAGATGGGCTATTAACATTAATGACAGGGAGAGACTGTATGTCAGATACATAATAGCCGGAGCGAGGTTTAGAGTAGATAAAACCTTCATCTAAAAGTAGTTGATAGGCATGCTCAATAGTTGTATGGCTAAGTGATAAATGTTCACTTAATTGGCGCTTTGAAGGAAATTTATCTTGTGTTTGATATTGACCTTCGATAATTTGATTTTTCAGCTGCTCATATAATGCTATATATAATTTTTGCTTTTTCATTTTTAAACTGACCCCTAGTTTTATAAATAAATTGTACCTTTTTAAATATCAGTTTATAACTTAAAATGAATTTAATCAAATGTGAAAAGGGGTTAATATTATGTCTAAAATCGTAGGATCAGATCGAGTTAAACGAGGAATGGCTGAAATGCAAAAAGGCGGCGTTATTATGGACGTTGTTAATGCAGAACAAGCTAAAATTGCTGAAGAAGCTGGCGCAGTTGCCGTTATGGCTTTGGAACGTGTACCATCTGACATCAGAGCAGCTGGTGGGGTAGCACGTAGCGCTAATCCTAAAATTGTTGAAGAAGTAATGAATGCTGTATCAATTCCAGTTATGGCAAAAGCACGTATCGGTCACATTACTGAAGCACGTGTATTAGAAGCTATGGGTGTAGATTATATTGATGAATCTGAAGTATTAACACCTGCAGACGAAGAATACCACTTAAGAAAAGATCAATTCACTGTTCCGTTTGTGTGTGGTTGCCGTAACTTAGGAGAAGCTGCACGTCGTATTGGTGAAGGTGCTGCGATGTTACGTACTAAAGGTGAACCGGGTACTGGTAATATTGTTGAAGCTGTTAGACATATGAGAAAAGTTAATTCAGAAGTTAGTCGTTTAGTTGTTATGAATGACGATGAAATTATGACTTATGCTAAAGAATTAGGTGCACCATATGATGTGTTAAAACAAATTAAAGATCACGGACGCTTACCTGTTGTTAATTTTGCAGCTGGTGGTGTTGCTACACCTCAAGATGCTGCTTTAATGATGGAATTAGGCGCTGATGGTGTATTTGTTGGTTCAGGTATTTTTAAATCAGAAGACCCTGAGAAATTTGCTAAAGCAATTGTTCAAGCTACGACGCATTACCAAGATTATGAACTTATCGGTAAATTAGCTTCAGAATTAGGCACAGCAATGAAAGGTTTAGATATTAATCAAATTTCATTAGAAGAACGTATGCAAGAGCGTGGTTGGTAATTTATGAAGATTGGTGTATTAGCATTGCAAGGTGCCGTACGTGAACACATTCGTCATATTGAACTTAGTGGTCATGAAGGTATTGCAGTTAAAAAGGTTGAACAATTAGAAGAAATAGATGGATTAATTCTTCCAGGTGGAGAATCTACTACACTAAGAAGATTAATGGATCTATATGGATTTAAAGAAAAGTTACAACAGTCTGATTTACCAATGTTTGGTACATGTGCAGGCCTTATCGTACTTGCGAAAGATGTCGAAGGTGAAACTGGCTATTTGAAAAAGTTGAATATCACTGTTGAACGTAATTCATTTGGCAGACAAGTGGATAGTTTTGAAGCAGAGTTAGATATTAAAGGTATAGCTGAAGACATTGAAGGTGTATTTATTAGAGCACCTCATATTGCTAGTGTTGAAGAGGGCGTAGAAATATTAAGCACTGTGGGCGAAAAGATTGTAGCAGTCAAACAAGGGAAATATTTAGGCGTATCATTCCATCCTGAATTAACGGATGATTATAGAGTGACACAATACTTTATCGATCATATGGTCAAATAAAAGAATAGTAGGTAATGGAGAGACGCATTTGAGTGTTTCCATCTATGAAAATACCCTAGAACTTCTAGTTGTCAGAAGTTCTAGGGTATTTAATTTCAATATTAGATAAAGAATCCAGCGATTGCTGCTGAAATAAATGATACCAATGTTGCACCTAATAATAATTTAAGTCCAAAACGTGCTACGACGTCACCTTTTTCAGAGTTAAGTGATTTGATAGCACCTGAAATGATACCAATTGAACTGAAGTTAGCAAATGATACTAAGAATACTGATGTAACACCTTTAGCATGTTCAGAAATATCTTTTAAGTTTCCTAATGATTGCATTGCAACGAATTCATTAGATAATAATTTAGTTGCCATAATTGAACCAGATTTAACAGCATCTTCCCACGGTACACCAGCTAAAAATGCTAATGGTGCGAAGACAAATCCAATTAACGTTTGGAAATCCCATGTAATTGCGCCACCAGAAACAAAGCTGAAGATACCACTAACGATACCATTTAATAATGCGATGATGGCAATATAACCTATTAACATCGCACCAACGATTACTGCCACTTTGAACCCGTCTAAAATGTATTCTCCCAACATTTCAAAGAATGATTGTTTTTTAGTTTCGCTTTCGTCTACTAATAGTTTATCGTCTTCTTCATTAACTTTATAAGGATTGATGATAGAAGCAATAATGAAACCACCGAATAAGTTTAATACTACTGCTGTAACAACGTATTTAGGTTCAATCAATGTGAAGTAAGCACCGATAATTGACGCTGATACTGTCGACATTGCTGAAGCGGTCAATGTGTACAAACGTTGTTTAGGTATGTAAGGTAATTGTTGTTTTAATGAAATAAACACTTCCGATTGACCTAAGATTGCAGCAGCTACTGCGTTATAAGATTCTAAACGTCCCATACCATTAATTTTAGAGATTAAGAATCCTAAAACATTAATAATCCATGGTAAGATTCGAGTGTATTGCAAGATACCAATTAATGCTGAAATAAATACAATTGGTAGTAATACGCTAAAGAAGAATGGTGGGTTTTTTGGATCGACAAATTTGAATCCGCCAAACACGAAGTTAACCCCTTCTGCAGCTTTTTGTAATAAGTAGTTAAATCCTTCCGAAATCCCCCCAATAACTGTAATACCTGCTGTCGTTTTTAATAAAATAAACGCAAATACAAGTTGGATGACTAATAAAAGACCAACATATTGCCAGCGAATATTTTTTCTGTCAGAGCTAAACAAAAATGCAAGTGCCAAAAAGAAAATTATCCCAATAATCCCAATAAGAATATGCATAATTCTACTCCTTTAAATTTTTCTTAATTAATATAATACATTAAATTCTTGCATGTAACATCATTATTTTAGAAAATTAAAAAACAAATTGGTTGAAAAAGGTCAAAGATGCTCATATAATATAGTCAAAGAAGGTCAAAAGAGGTGGTAAATCATGCACAACATGTCTGACATCATAGAACAGTACATTAAAAAGTTATTTGAAGAAAGTAATGAAGACGTGGTAGAAATTCAACGAGCTAACATTGCTCAACGTTTCGACTGTGTACCTTCTCAACTAAATTATGTTATTAAAACTAGATTCACAAATGAACATGGTTATGAAATAGAAAGTAAACGTGGTGGCGGAGGTTATATCCGAATCACTAAAATTGAAAATAAAGATGCAACGGGGTATATTAATCACCTATTGCAAATCATTGGGCCATCTATTTCTCAACAACAAGCGTATTATATTATAGATGGTTTGCTAGATAAGGGACTCATCAGTGAAAGAGAAGCAAGAATGATTCAAGTAATCGTAGATCGCGAAACATTAAAAATGGACGTGGTTGCTCGAGATATCATTAGAGCCAACATATTAAAACGCGTATTACCAATCATTAATTATTATTAGTAGAAAAGCGAGGTGTCTATGTGTGCTTTGTGAAAACTGTCATTTAAATGAAGCAGAGGTTAAACTCACAGTAAAAAGTAAAGAAGGCACTTCTGAGAAATGGGTATGTTCTATTTGTGCGCAGGGTGAAAATCCTTGGCAACAAAATGAAAATACATCGCCACATTCTCAGTTTCAAGATGATATTGAAGAAGCTTTCGTCGTCAAACAAATATTGCAACATTTAGCAACTAAGCATGGAATTAATTTTCATGAAGTGGCTTTTCAAGAAGAAAAGCGATGTCCAACATGCAACATGACTTTAAAAGATATTGCACATGTAGGGAAATTTGGTTGTGCAAATTGTTATGCTACATTTAAAGATGACATTGTAGATATAGTAAGACGTGTGCAAGGTGGGCAATTTGAGCACGTAGGTAAAACGCCTCGTTCTTCTCATAAGAAACTTGCCATCAAAAAACAAATCGAAGAAAAAACGAAGTATCTCAATGTATTAATTGATGAACAAAACTTTGAAGAAGCTGCTATCGTTAGAGACGAAATAAAAGCATTGAAAGACGAGAGCGGGGTGGAACGTAATGAGTGATATGAATACGCATATCAGTGAATGGATGAAGCAAACGGAAGAATCTCCAATTGTGATGTCTTCCAGAATCCGATTAGCTAGAAACTTAGAAAATCATGTCCATCCACTCATGTTTCCCTCAGAACAAGATGGCTTTAGAGTGATAAATGAAGTACAAGATGTATTACCTAATTTGTCTCTCATGCGATTAGATACAATGGATCAACAAAACAAGATGAAACTTGTTGCTAAACATTTAATTAGTCCTGAACTTATTAAACAACCGGCATCAGCAGTGTTATTAAATGAAGACGAATCAATCAGTATTATGATTAATGAAGAAGACCATATACGCATACAAGCAATGGGAAATGATTTGTCATTACACGATTTATATAACAAAGCGAGTGATATTGATGATACGTTAGATCAATCGCTAGACATTAGTTATGATGAACATTTAGGGTATTTAACAACATGCCCAACTAATATTGGTACAGGTATGAGAGCAAGTGTAATGCTACATTTGCCAGGGTTATCCATCATGAAACGTATGAATCGTATTGCACAGACCATTAATCGTTTTGGTTTTACGATTCGAGGTATATATGGAGAAGGCTCGCAAGTTTATGGCCATATCTATCAAATTTCAAATCAATTAACACTTGGTAAAACTGAAGAAGAAATTATAGATAACTTAACTGAAGTTGTTCAACAAATTATAAATGAAGAAATGCAAATTCGTGAACGCTTAACGCATTATAATGAATTGGAAACGTTAGACCGTGTTTATCGGTCGTTGGGCATCTTACAGAACAGTCGAATTATTTCAATGGAAGAAGCTTCCTATCGTTTAAGTGAAGTGAAATTAGGTATCGATTTAGGGTATTTAACATTGAAAGACTTTAAATTTAATGAATTGATGGTAAGTATTCAATCAGCATTTATTTATAACGATGAAGATGAAACAATCTCTGTAAATGAGAAGAGAGCAGATATATTAAGAGAATATACACAATAGGAGGTACAGAAATATATGCTATTTGGTAGATTAACTGAACGTGCACAACGTGTCTTAGCACATGCGCAAGAAGAAGCTATACGTTTAAATCATTCTAATATAGGTACAGAACACTTACTACTTGGCTTAATGAAAGAGCCAGAAGGTATAGCCGCTAAAGTATTAGAAAGTTTCAATATTACCGAAGATAAAGTGATTGAAGAGGTTGAGAAATTAATCGGCCATGGACAAGATCAAACAGGAACATTGCATTATACACCTAGAGCCAAGAAGGTAATTGAACTTTCAATGGACGAAGCTAGAAAGTTACATCATAACTTTGTAGGTACAGAACATATTTTACTAGGTTTAATTCGTGAAAACGAGGGCGTAGCTGCGCGCGTGTTTGCTAATCTAGATTTAAATATTACAAAAGCGCGTGCTCAAGTGGTTAAAGCATTAGGAAGTCCTGAAATGAGCAATAAAAACGCTACAGCAAATAAATCAAATAATACACCTACATTAGATGGATTAGCACGTGATTTAACTGTGATTGCCAAAGATGGAACACTAGATCCTGTTGTGGGTAGAGATAAAGAAATTACGCGTGTGATTGAAGTATTGAGTCGTCGTACTAAAAATAACCCAGTACTAATTGGGGAACCGGGTGTAGGTAAAACTGCAATTGCAGAAGGTCTTGCACAGGCGATTGTTAATAATGAAGTGCCTGAAACATTAAAAGATAAACGTGTCATGTCACTTGATATGGGAACAGTTGTAGCAGGTACTAAATATCGTGGTGAATTTGAAGAACGTTTGAAAAAAGTAATGGAAGAAATCCATCAAGCTGGTAACGTTATTCTATTTATTGATGAATTGCACACATTAGTTGGTGCTGGAGGTGCAGAAGGCGCAATTGATGCATCAAATATATTAAAACCAGCATTAGCTCGTGGTGAATTACAATGTATTGGTGCTACAACATTAGATGAATACCGTAAAAACATCGAGAAAGATGCAGCGTTAGAACGTCGTTTCCAACCCATTCAAGTTGATGAACCTTCTGTTGAAGATACAATCGCAATTTTAAAAGGATTACGAGATCGTTATGAAGCCCATCATCGTATTAATATTTCTGATGAAGCACTTGAAGCGGCTGCTAAATTAAGTGATCGCTATATATCTGATCGTTTCTTGCCTGACAAAGCAATTGATTTAATTGACGAAGCAAGTTCAAAAGTAAGATTGAAAAGTCATACAACACCTAACAACTTGAAAGAAATTGAGCAAGAAATTGAAAAAGTGAAAAATGAAAAAGACGCTGCAGTTCACGCTCAAGAATTCGAAAATGCGGCTAATTTACGTGATAAACAAACGAGACTTGAAAAACAATATGAAGATGCTAAAAATGAATGGCAAACAACGCAAGGTGATAAATCTACATCACTATCTAAAGAAGATATTGGTGAAGTGATTGCAGGCTGGACAGGCATACCACTTACAAAAATCAATGAAACAGAGTCAGACCGATTATTGAATCTTGAACAAACATTACATGATAGAGTGATTGGTCAAAATGACGCTGTAACATCTATAAGTAAAGCAGTACGTCGCGCACGTGCAGGATTGAAAGACCCTAAACGTCCAATCGGTAGCTTTATCTTCTTAGGACCAACTGGTGTAGGTAAGACGGAACTAGCTAGAGCGTTAGCAGAATCAATGTTTGGCGAAGAAGATGCAATGATTCGTGTTGATATGAGTGAGTTTATGGAAAAACATGCAGTCAGCCGTTTAGTTGGAGCGCCTCCTGGCTATGTAGGTCATGATGAAGGTGGCCAATTAACTGAAAAAGTTAGACGTAAACCTTATTCAGTTATTTTATTTGATGAAATTGAAAAGGCACATCCAGATGTGTTTAATATCTTATTACAAGTGTTAGATGATGGTCATCTAACGGATACTAAAGGACGTCAAGTTGATTTCCGTAATACTGTGATTATTATGACATCAAATGTTGGTGCACAAGAATTACAAGATCAACGCTTTGCAGGTTTCGGTGGTGGCTCTGACGGTCATGACTATGAAACGATTCGCAAGACAATGATGAAAGAATTGAAAAATTCATTCCGTCCAGAATTCTTAAACCGTGTAGACGACATTATCGTATTCCATAAACTTACTAAAGATGAATTAAAAGAAATTGTTACAATGATGGTTAATAAATTAACACAACGTCTTTCTGAACAAGATATTAATATTGTAGTAACCGACAAAGCGAAAGAGAAAATTGCGGAAGAAGGTTATGATCCAGAGTATGGTGCACGTCCATTAATCAGAGCTATTCAAAAAACAGTTGAAGATAACTTAAGTGAATTAATTTTAGATGGCAACCAAATCGAAGGTAAAGAAGTCGTGATTGATCATGATGGCGATGAATTCAAATATAATATCAACGAAAAAAATAATAATGTTTCAGATTCAGACGAAGATAGTGACGTAACTGAAACAGAAGCATAATTTAATAAAATGAACGTTAGGCCTAGCTGTTTTTAGGATAAAAATAGTATAGGGTTATAACGCAAAGTACGTGTTAACTAATGAAGGTGAGATAATGTTTATATAGTGCGTTCCTTAGCACTCGTCATTTATCTAGGAGTGGGACATGAATTCGTAATGGATTCTGTTCCACTCCTATTACTTTTTGAAATATAATGTAATGATTTCAACTGAAATAAAATGATTATCTATATACGTCATTTCGAACAATGAATAGCAACATATTTATATAAAATACTTAAGTTTACATTTGTCATTGTACAACGTTACATATAAAATAGATTTGTTCAAAGAAAAATCGGAGGTGCAATTTTGGCCAAAAAGAAAGTGATTTTTGAGTGTATGGCTTGTGGCTATCAATCTCCAAAATGGATGGGAAAATGTCCTAATTGTGGTTCATGGAATCAAATGGAGGAAATTGTTGAAAAAGCTTCAAATCCCAAACACGGCGTTAAGACAACAACATCTAGCGCAAAGGTCCAGAAATTAAATGATATTAAGAATGAAGTGACGCCAAGAGTTCAGACAGAATCAAAAGAATTTAACCGCGTTTTAGGTGGTGGTATTGTCAGTGGTTCTTTAGTGTTAATAGGTGGAGATCCTGGTATTGGGAAATCAACACTATTACTACAAATTTGTGCATCACTATCACAAAAATTAAATGTACTGTATATTACGGGTGAAGAATCACTTAATCAAACTAAATTACGAGCTGATCGTCTAGATGAAGATTCTAGTAATTTAAACGTGCTGGCAGAAACAGATTTAGAAGCGATATATCAAACGGTTCAACAAGCACAGCCAGATATTTTAGTGGTCGATTCGATCCAAACCATATATCATCCAGAGATTAGTTCGGCACCTGGCTCTGTATCTCAAGTTCGAGAAAGCACGCAGAGTTTGATGAATATTGCCAAACAAATGAATATCGCCACATTTATCGTTGGTCATGTAACCAAAGAAGGTCAAATTGCAGGACCACGTTTATTAGAACATATGGTTGATACTGTATTGTACTTTGAAGGAGATGAGCATCATGCTTATCGTATCTTGAGAGCAGTTAAGAACCGTTTTGGTTCTACTAATGAAATGGGCATTTTTGAAATGAAAAAAAGCGGATTGAAAGGGGTACACAATCCATCAGAAATGTTCTTGGAAGAGCGGTCTACTAATGTACCTGGATCAACAATTGTAGCAACGATGGAAGGTACGCGACCATTGCTAATAGAAGTTCAAGCGTTAGTGACACCTACCACATTTAATAACCCTAGACGTATGGCTACAGGAATTGATCATAATCGTTTGAGTTTATTAATGGCAGTATTAGAGAAAAAGGAAAATTATTTATTACAACAACAGGATGCTTATATTAAAGTGGCAGGTGGTGTTCGACTAACAGAACCAGCAGTTGATTTAAGCGTTATTGTAGCGACAGCTTCAAGTTTCAAAGATAAGGCAGTGGATGGACTGGATTGTTATATTGGAGAAGTAGGTTTGACTGGTGAAGTGAGACGTGTTTCTCGAATTGAGCAACGTGTTCAAGAAGCGGCTAAATTAGGGTTTGAACGAGTGGTTATTCCACAAACCAATATTGGTGGATGGCAATTCCCTGAAGGTATTAAAGTAGTAGGCGTCTCTACTGTACATGAGGCACTTAAATATGCTTTTAAAGCGTAACATAAGCTGAAAAAGAGGTGAGACTTTTGAAAGTATTAAAAGGCATTGTAATCATTATATATATTATCTTAGGTATGGCACTTGGTATTTTGCTAATACCTGAAATACTTAAAGATTTTAATATTAATGGTTATCCATTTTTAAATAATTATTATATTGACGGCTTAATAGGTATCGTAGTATTTTTCTTGATTTTTGGCTTCTTTATTAATAAAGTAACAAGAACTTTCAAAGCCGTTGAACATTGGATTATGCAACGTAGCGCAGTTGAAATTTTATTTGCAACACTCGGACTTATCATTGGCCTATTTATTTCAGTAATGGCCTCGTTTATTCTAGAAATGATTGGAAATACGATACTGAATCATCTTATACCACTTATTATTACTTTATTGCTATGTTATTTAGGCTTCCAATTTGGGTTGAAGAAGCGTGACGAAATGCTCATGTTCTTGCCGGAAAACATGGCGCGTTCTATGTCTAAAAGTAATATTAGTGCCGTACCTAAACTATTAGATACAAGCGCAATTATCGATGGTCGTATCTTAGATGTCATTCGATGTGGTTTTATCGATGGCGAAATACTTATTCCGCAAGGTGTCATTAATGAACTTCAAGTCGTTGCTGATGCGAATGATAGCGTGAAGCGTGAAAAAGGGCAACGTGGATTAGATATATTAAATGAATTATATGATTTAGATTATCCGACACGTGTGATACATCCACAAAAGTCTCACAGTGATATCGATGAATTATTAGTGAAATTAGCACAGAAATATCATGCGCATGTGATTACTACCGATTTTAATTTAAATAAAGTATGTCACGTTCAAGGAATTAAAGCGTTGAATGTGAATGACTTGTCTGAAGCAATTAAACCAAATGTACATCAAGGCGATCGCATTAATATTCTATTGACTAAAATGGGTAAAGAACCTGGTCAAGGTGTTGGCTATTTAGATGACGGTGCAATGGTAGTGGTTGATAATGCGAAACCACTTGTTGGTAAGCATGTAGACTTAGAGGTTATCAGTTTATTGCAAACATCGTCAGGTCGTATTATTTTCGCTAAAAAAGTTGACGATTCGGAATCATAATTCATAGAATAGGTTTGATGATGATATTAAAATATGTGTAAAAGACTAGGTTTCATGTGAAACGCTAAATGGTGAGCGTACGCTTTTCAAATAGCAAAGCATGAAACCTATTTATGTAATGTGAGTGAATGTGCAACTAAGTGTGGTAAGTGGAAACATGTGACTTATCAAAGTATTGATTTAATGCTACAATAATGAAGAAATGCGAACTTTTATCTAAGATGAATGTAAATTGGAAAGTTATTCGGAAACACGTCTAAAATGATAGTTTGGAATAACTTTTTTCTAATGGTTTGAAGATGTTTCTGAATGGTGTATGACTGCTCGGTTAAATTACAGAGCGCGCCACCTATATTAGATAAAGCGTATGAATTCGATGGTAAAACAGAATTAATAATTATAGGAGTGAATACGATGAGTGAACGCATTAGAGTGAGATATGCGCCAAGTCCAACTGGATATTTACACATTGGTAATGCAAGAACTGCATTATTTAACTATTTATTTGCTAAACATTACGATGGTGATTTCGTAGTGCGTATTGAAGATACAGATAGTAAACGTAATCTTGAAGATGGTGAGTCATCTCAATTTGATAACTTGAAATGGTTAGGTTTAGATTGGGATGAATCTATCGATAAAGATAAAGGTTATGGTCCTTATCGTCAATCTGAACGCGGTGACATCTATAATCCACTTATCCAGCAATTATTGGATGAAGATAAAGCTTATAAATGTTATATGACTGAAGAAGAACTTGAAAAAGAACGTGAAGAACAAATTGCACGTGGTGAAATGCCTCGTTATGGTGGCCAACACGCACATTTAACTGAAGAGGAACGTCAACAATTTGAAGCTGAAGGACGTCGCCCATCAATTAGATTCCGTGTGCCTCAAGATCAAACGTATACGTTTAATGACATGGTGAAAGGTGAAATTTCATTCGATTCAAATAACATAGGAGATTGGGTTATCGTTAAAAAAGACGGCATACCTACGTATAATTTTGCTGTAGCCATCGATGATCACTATATGGAAATTTCTGATGTTATTCGTGGGGATGACCATGTTTCTAACACACCTAAACAACTTATGATTTATGAAGCGTTTGGTTGGGAACCACCACGTTTTGGTCATATGTCATTAATTGTTAATGAAGAACGCAAAAAACTAAGTAAACGTGATGGTCAAATTTTACAATTTATCGAGCAATATCGTGACTTAGGTTACTTACCAGAAGCATTATTTAACTTTATTACTTTATTAGGTTGGTCTCCAGAAGGCGAAGAAGAAATCTTTTCTAAAGAAGAATTTATTAAGATCTTTGATGAGAAACGTCTTTCTAAATCACCAGCAATGTTCGATAGACAAAAATTAGCTTGGGTTAATAACCAATATATGAAAACGAAAGATACAGATACTGTATTTGAACTTGCATTACCACATCTTATCAAAGCTAATTTAATCCCAGAATCTCCAAGTGAAGCTGATAGAGAATGGGGTCGCAAATTAGTTGCACTTTACCAAAAAGAAATGAGTTATGCAGGCGAAATTGTACCGTTATCTGAAATGTTCTTCCATGAAATGCCTGAATTAGGTAAAGAAGAACAAGAGGTTATTAATGGGGAACAAGTACCAGAATTAATGTCACATCTATATGGTAAATTAGAGGCTTTAGAACCATTTGAAGCGGGTGACATCAAAAAGACAATTAAAGAAGTACAAAAAGAAACAGGTATTAAAGGTAAACAATTATTCATGCCAATTCGTGTTGCCGTAACAGGTCAAATGCATGGTCCTGAATTACCAAATACAATTGAAGTACTAGGTAAAGACAAAGTATTATCACGATTAAAAAAATACGTGTAAATGGTGTAAAGCATATACGTGAACAAGATGAACATTTCATTTAGCTAACACTTGAAATTTTACATTAAAGAAAATATGATAAAGTTAAACATGGCAAAGTCATGTTAATATTGATGTTACAAGCGCAAAGGATTAGTAAATATTAGACTATGATTTCAGAGAGTGTACGGTCGCTGCGAGTACACCATAGACGATATTGAATGCACCTTTGTTTGATCAACTAAATAAAGTAAATGAGTATGATAAAGTTAACTTTATCACCTATAGGTAGGGTGAAGGACTAGCTTAATTTTATCTAGAATACAGAGTGGAACCGTGCAGTAGCGCCTCTAGCATCTTAGTGTTAGGGCGCTATTTTGTTTATCTATTATGTATGTTAGTAGTGTGTATATTGATTTTGATAAATTTTTAACTTTTTAAAAAACTGAGGGGGCGACAGTCTTGATAAAAAGAATTAGAGACGATGTGAAAATGGTGTTTGAACAAGACCCAGCAGCGCGTACAACATTTGAGGTGATTACAACTTATGCTGGATTACATGCAGTATGGAGTCATCTAATTGCGCATAAACTTTATAATAAAAAACGTTATGTACTTGCGAGAATCATATCTCAAGTATCACGTTTCTTTACAGGGATTGAAATACATCCAGGTGCTAAAATTGGCAAACGCTTATTCATAGACCACGGTATGGGCGTTGTCATTGGTGAAACTTGTACAATTGGTGATAATGTAACTATTTATCAAGGTGTCACACTAGGTGGTACAGGTAAAGAAAAAGGGAAACGTCATCCTGATATAGGCGATAACGTATTAATCGCAGCTGGGTCAAAAGTGCTAGGTAATATTCAAATTGATTCAAATGTAAATATTGGTGCGAATTCAGTAGTATTACAATCCGTTCCAAGTTATACGACTGTCGTCGGTATTCCAGGACATATTGTTAAACAAGAAGGTAAACGTATTGGTAAAACATTTGATCATCGTAATTTACCTGACCCATTATTTGAACAAATTAAGCAACTAGAAAAGCAACTAGAAAAAGCTAAGAACGGAGAGATTAAAGATGATTACATTATATAATACTTTGACACGTCAAAAAGAGACATTTGAACCGATTGAACCAGGTAAGGTGAAAATGTATGTTTGCGGTCCGACGGTATACAATTACATTCATATTGGTAATGCGCGTCCAGCTATTAATTATGATGTGGTGCGTAGATATTTCGAATATAAAGGGTATGAAGTGATTTATGTTTCAAATTTCACTGATGTAGACGATAAATTAATTAACCGTTCGAAAGAATTGAATGAGAGTGTGCCAGATATTGCAGATAAATATATTAAAGCATTTTATGAAGATGTTGGCGCATTAAATGTTAAGAAAGCTACTTCAAATCCTCGTGTAATGAATCATATGGACGAGATTATTGATTTTATTAAAGATTTAGTTGACGACGGTTATGCCTACGAGAGTGATGGCGATGTATACTTTAGAACGCGTCAATTTGAGGGGTACGGTAAATTAAGTCATCAGTCATTAGATGATTTAAAAGTAGGCGCAAGAATTGAAGCTGGAGAACAAAAAGAAGATGCGCTAGATTTCACATTATGGAAAAAAGCAAAACCTGGTGAAATTAGTTGGGAAAGTCCTTTTGGTGAGGGACGTCCAGGTTGGCATATTGAATGTTCTGTAATGGCGTTTCACGAATTAGGTAAAACAATTGATATTCATGCCGGTGGTTCTGATTTACAATTCCCACATCATGAAAATGAGATTGCGCAATCAGAAGCACATAATCACGCGCCATTCGCAAATTACTGGATGCATAACGGCTTTATAAATATTGATAACGAAAAAATGAGTAAATCATTAGGTAACTTTATTTTAGTACATGACATCATTAAAGAAGTAGATCCTGATGTATTGCGATTCTTTATGATTAGCGTACATTATAGAAGTCCTATTAATTATAATTTAGAACTGGTTAATGCAGCTAAGAGTGGTTTAGAGCGTATCCGAAATAGTTATCAATTGATAGAAGAACGTGAAACGATTGCGACAGATATTGTTGATCAATCTAATTATATTGATCAAATCGATGCTATTTTAGAACAGTTTGAGACTGTTATGGATGATGATTTCAATACTGCCAACGCAGTTACTGCTTGGTATGATTTGTCTAAACTTGCGAATAAATACGTTTTAGAAAACAATACATCTACGCAAGTCATTTCAAGATTTAAAGAAGTTTATCAAATATTCAGTGATGTGCTCGGTGTGCCACTTAAAGGTAATGAATCAGATATGTTACTTGATGAAGATATTGAAAAACTCATCGAAGAACGTAATGAAGCGCGTAAAAATAAAGACTTTGCACGTGCAGATGAAATTAGAGATATGCTTAAAGAACAAAATATTATACTAGAAGATACGCCACAAGGTGTACGCTTTAAACGTGGATAGTATGGATATTAAATTATTAAATCCATTAACATTAGCCTACATGGGTGACGCAGTATTGGACCAGCACGTGCGTGAATATATTGTTCTTAAATTACAAAGTAAGCCCAATCGATTACATCAAGTTTCGAAAAGTTATGTGTCTGCTAAAAGTCAGGCACAAACTTTAGAAACATTGTTTGAAATGAATTGGTTCACTGATGAAGAACAAGACATTGTTAAAAGAGGTCGCAATGCTAAAAGTCACACTAAGGCTAAAAATACAGATATTCAAACTTACCGTAAAAGTTCTGGGTTAGAAGCAGTCATTGGATTTTTATATTTAGATCATCAAGAAGAAAGATTGAAAAATTTACTTGATATGATTGTACAAACAGTCAATGAAAGGTAGTGAAGACAGTGGAAGATATCGTTATTGTCGGTAGACATGCTGTTAAAGAAGCGATTGTTTCTGGCCATACAATTAATAAAATTTGGATTCAAGAAGGTATTAGAAAGCAACAAATTAATGATATTTTACAAAATGCAAAAGCACAAAAATTAATTGTGCAAACTGTGCCGAAATCCAAATTAGATAATTTAGCAAATGCACCTCATCAAGGTGTCGCTGCACTGATTGCCCCATATGAATATGCGGATTTCGATCAATTTATACAATCGCAAAAAGATAAAGAAGGTTTATCAACGGTTGTAATTTTAGATGGCTTAGAAGACCCACATAACTTAGGTTCAATATTAAGAACGGCAGATGCTAGTGGTGTTGATGGTGTTATTATTCCTAAAAGACGTTCAGTTGCGCTGACACAAACTGTAGCTAAAGCATCCACTGGTGCGATCCAACACGTTCCGGTTATGCGTGTTACAAATTTAGCTAAAACCATTGATGAATTAAAGGAACATGGCTATTGGGTGGCTGGTGCTGAAGCGGATAATGCCACGGACTATAGAGATATGGCGGCGGATGTGCCATTAGCTATCGTTATAGGTAGTGAAGGTCAAGGTATGAGTAGATTAGTTAAAGATAAATGTGATTTTTACATCAAGATACCAATGGTTGGACATGTGAATAGCCTTAATGCATCTGTAGCTGCGAGTCTAATGATGTATGAGGTCTATCGTAAACGTCATCAAATTGAGGACAACGCATGAAAGATAGATATTTAATTATTGATGGCTACAATATGATTGGACAGTCACCGGAACTCGGTAAGATTGCAAAGCATAATTTGCAAGAAGCACGCGAACAATTATTAGATGCCATTGCTAACTATAATGCTGTTGTCGCTGATGAAGTTGTATGTGTGTTTGATGCATATGAACAATCAGGTATAGAAAGAGAATACATTTATCATGGTGTAAAAACAGTATTTACTAAAGAAAAAGAAACGGCAGATAGCTATATCGAACGTTATGTTTATAACCTATATAATAAACACACAACACATATTACCGTTGTAACGAGTGATATGAGTGAGCAACATGCCATATTTGGTGCTGGCGCATATCGAGTATCTTCGAGAGAAATGTGGCGTGATTTAAGAGAGAATGAAATCACGGTCAGTAAGTCTTTGGATAATTTCACAGAAAGTAAACCAAGAACTCGAATTTCATTATCAAATGATGTATTAGCAGAATTTGAAAAAATAAGACGCGGGAATCATAACAAAGATTGAAATTGCCCACTTGTCTTTTGAAAATAACATCGTATAAACTTTCTCTAACTTAATTTGAAAGGGAAGGTTTATGGCGCATCAATTCAAACAACTAGAGGAGACATTTAAAGCGTTTCAAAATAGTCATTGTAGTCTCGAACGAGAAAGATTATTTATAGAAATAGTAAATCATATACAACCGGAGCTTATTCTAAAGTTTAAAAGTTCTAGAGTGCAGAATGAAGAAATAGAAGATTTAGTACAAGAATCACTAATCAGAATTTACTTAGCACTCCATACATTTGATTTTAGTACGAATGTTCCTTTCGAACACTATTTAAACTGTATTGTACGTTCAATACGAAAGGATTTTTGGAGAAGAAAGTATACCGAAATGAATAAACGAGATAGTATGATTAATGATTATGTCATCGAATATAGATTGAACCAATCTATCAAACGTATTGAAGAAGTATGTATGTTACATGAGCAACGTAAAATGTTAACGCGTAGTTTAACAGCACTAAGTCAGTTTGAACGTTGTGTAGCACAATTACTAATGTCTGATTATACGCCTAATGAAATTGCGAAACATTTAGGTATTAAAGATAAAGTGGTTTACAATAGTATTCAACGTTGTAAAATAAAAATGAAGTGTTATTTATTGAAGCATCATTAGTAAGTTGTAATAGCATTTATATAGCGGTGCTAGTTTGACATTTAATGTTTTATTTATGTATAGTATACTGGTATTAAAATGAGCAAAGGTGAACTGAATTGAAAAAAGTACCTTTAATTTGTGAAGTTTGTGGTACAAGAAACTATAATGTACCGAAAAAAGAAACTTCTGCAACGAGATTAGAATTAAAAAAATATTGTTCGAGATGTAATGCGCATACGATTCACAAAGAGTCTAAATAATAGTGAAACTATTACTATTAGAGGTAGCGGTTAACTAACTGTGAGTATGGAGGTAATTTTGATGGCTAAAGATAAGGGCACAAACAAAGAAAAAGATAGTTTCTTCCAAGGCGTTAAAAGTGAAATGGAAAAAACAAGTTGGCCAACAAAAGAAGAACTTTTTAAATATACTGTGATTGTAGTTTCTACAGTAATCTTCTTTATGGTCTTTTTCTGGGTGTTAGATATAGGTATTGGTAATTTAATTGAATTATTTAGATAAGAATAAGGAGTGACAACATGTCTGAAGAGGTTGGCGCAAAGCGTTGGTATGCTGTGCATACGTATTCTGGATATGAAAACAAGGTTAAGAAGAATTTAGAAAAAAGAGTAGAATCAATGAATATGACAGAACAGATTTTTAGAGTTGTCATACCTGAAGAGGAAGAAACACAAGTTAAAGATGGGAAAGCTAAAAAACTACTTAAAAAAACATTCCCTGGTTATGTACTTGTAGAATTAGTAATGACTGATGAATCTTGGTATGTAGTACGTAATACACCAGGTGTTACAGGATTCGTTGGTTCAGCTGGTGCAGGTTCTAAACCAAATCCATTACTTCCAGAAGAAATGAGATTTATCTTGAAACAAATGGGACTGAAAGAAAAAACAATTGATGTTGAATTAGATGTCGGTGAACAAGTTCGTATTAAATCTGGACCATTTGCTAATCAAGTAGGAGAAGTTCAAGAGATTGAACCTGATAAGTTCAAATTAACAGTATTGGTTGATATGTTCGGAAGAGAAACACCAGTTGAAGTTGAATTTGATCAAATCGAAAAATTATAATCAAGTAATTATGGAAAAGCATTGAACAACTAAAAAGATGAAATTTTACTATTGCTTTTTAAGTTGGTTCAGTGTTAAAATAATGTGGTCGCGTTTTTATAGCGCTCATTTCGTCACGAAATGTTTATGAGTGGGAGGGCAAAACTGAGCCCTGTGACCACATCACGATATCAAGGAGGTGCACATCGTGGCTAAAAAAGTAGAAAAAGTAGTTAAATTACAAATTCCTGCAGGTAAAGCGAACCCAGCACCACCAGTTGGTCCAGCATTAGGTCAAGCAGGTGTGAACATCATGGGATTCTGTAAAGAATTCAACGCACGTACGCAAGAACAAGCAGGTTTAATCATTCCGGTAGAAATCAGTGTTTATGAAGATCGTTCATTTACATTCATTACTAAAACTCCACCGGCTCCAGTACTACTTAAAAAAGCAGCTGGCGTAGAAAAAGGTTCTGGTGAACCTAACAAAACTAAAGTTGCTACAGTAACTAAAGATCAAGTACGTGAAATTGCTCAAACTAAAATGCAAGACTTAAACGCTGCAGACGAAGAAGCAGCTATGCGTATTATCGAAGGTACTGCTCGTAGTATGGGTATCACTGTACAATAATTAAAGAATAATAAGTTAGTTTAATTTTGAAATAAACTGATAGACGATAGCAGGTAACAGAAATGACAACGACAATATTGTCTATGATTGGTCTGGATGACTAGTAATTTCTTATGAGATTGCTCAAACATTAGACATTCATCTGTTATCTGCTCTTAACTTGTGTTAGACACAAGTAAGCGTGGGAGGAAATTCCGCTAAAACCACTAAAGGAGGAACAATAAATGGCTAAAAAAGGTAAAAAGTATCAAGAAGCAGCTAATAAAGTTGATCGTACTAAACACTATAGTGTTGAAGAAGCAATCAGCTTAGCTAAAGAAACAAGCATTGCTAACTTTGACGCATCAGTTGAAGTTGCTTTCCGTTTAGGAATTGATACACGTAAAAATGACCAACAAATCCGTGGTGCAGTAGTGTTACCAAACGGAACGGGTAAATCACAACGTGTATTAGTATTTGCTAAAGGTGACAAAATCACTGAAGCAGAAGAAGCAGGCGCAGATTACGTAGGTGAATCTGAATATGTACAAAAAATCCAACAAGGTTGGTTCGACTTTGACGTAGTAGTAGCTACTCCAGACATGATGGGCGAAGTTGGTAAATTAGGTCGTGTATTAGGACCTAAAGGTTTAATGCCAAACCCTAAAACTGGTACAGTAACTATGGACGTTAAAAAAGCTGTTGAAGAAATCAAAGCTGGTAAAGTTGAATACCGTGCTGAAAAAGCTGGTATTGTACATGCTTCAATCGGTAAAGTTTCATTTAGCGATGAAAAATTAGTTGAAAACTTCAAAACGTTACAAGATGTTTTAGCTAAAGCTAAACCATCATCAGCTAAAGGTACTTACTTCAAATCTGTTGCTGTAACTACAACAATGGGTCCTGGAGTTAAAATTGATACTTCATCATTCAAATTATAATTAAGTGTAAACTTATTGAAAATAGAACCTGTGACTTTTTGAAAGTCGCAGGTTATTTTTATGTATAGATATAAATTGAGTTCTGTAAAAGTGTCGCATGAAGATGACACGTAAAACATCTGTATTCACAGGCTATTAAAAGTCGTCTATAAACATTAGTGGTCGTATGTGGATGGAACATAACGCTTAATTTCTACAATTCCTATAACTTTTGCTCGTTTGATTACAAAAAAATTGAAAAAGTTATTGACATATTACAACAATGAGGTTATATTATTTATTGTGATTATTTTACCTAAGACAGTAGGAGTTAACCATTAACTTAAAACATCATCCTGCCGAGGCTAAAATTGACTTGAACGTGTGATCATATAAATGATCTTTCAAGCGCTTTTTGCCGTGGGTAGAAAGTGCTTTTTTTATTGAGAAATTTAAAAAGCACCAAAAATAAAAATGGAGGTGTCTGAATGTCTGCTATTATCGAAGCTAAAAAACAACAAGTTGATGTTATTGCTGAACAACTTAAAAATTCAGTTTCAACTGTTATCGTCGACTACCGTGGCTTAACTGTTGCAGAAGTAACTGAATTACGTTCACAATTACGTGAAGCTGGTGTTGAATATAAAGTTTATAAAAACACTATGGTTCGTCGTGCAGCTAAACAAGCAGGTATCGAAGGCTTAGATGAATTCTTAACAGGTCCTACAGCTGTTGCAACTTCAACTGAAGATGTAGTAGCACCAGCGAAAGTTATCGCAGGATTTGCTAAAGAACATGAAGCTTTAGAAATCAAAACAGGCGTTATGGAAGGTAACCTTATTTCAGCAGAAGAAGTTAAAACTGTTGGTTCATTACCTTCACACGATGGTCTTGTTTCTATGCTTTTATCAGTATTACAAGCTCCAGTACGCAACTTCGCTTATGCGGTTAAAGCTGTTGGAGAACAAAAAGAAGAAAGCGCTGAATAATTGCGCATAAAATTTTAAAATAATTGGAGGAAATATAAAATGGCTAATCAAGAACAAATCATTGAAGCAATTAAAGAAATGTCAGTATTAGAATTAAACGATTTAGTAAAAGCAATTGAAGAAGAATTTGGTGTAACAGCAGCAGCTCCTGTAGCAGCAGCTGGTGCAGCTGGTGGCGGAGACGCAGCAGCAGAAAAAACTGAATTTGACGTTGAGTTAACTTCAGCTGGATCTTCAAAAATCAAAGTTGTTAAAGCAGTTAAAGAAGCAACTGGCTTAGGCTTAAAAGATGCTAAAGAATTAGTAGATAACGCTCCTAAAGTAATCAAAGAAGGCGTTGCTAAAGAAGAAGCTGAAAAACTTAAAGAACAATTAGAAGAAGTTGGAGCTACTGTAGAATTAAAATAATTCTAGTATCTTAACTTAATATCGAATGTTAGTGTATTCGATGTATTTATAACAATACATTGATATAATTAACTTGAATTCTTTGAGAAATTAAAACCCCGTTATCACGATAACGGGGTTTTACTTCATTTTCTAGTAAAATAAAGATGAACAATGAAAAAAGAGGTGGCGTTATGGGACACTATTATGATGAAAATCCTGATGTACAAAGTGATGAAAGAGTCATTCACTATCATTACCATCAACATCAATTAAATCTAACTACAGATGCAGGCGTATTCTCAAAAGCGCAAGTAGATTTTGGATCAGATACTTTAGTACAAACCTTTTTAAATGAACATCCTCCTGGTCCAAGTAAAGCAATTGCTGATGTTGGGTGTGGCTATGGTCCGATTGGATTAATGATTGCTAAAGTTTCACCGCATCATCAAATTACCATGGTTGACGTTAATCATCGTGCGTTAAGTCTTGCTGAAAAGAATAAAAAAGCAAATCAAATTGATAACGTCATTATTAAGGAAAGCGATGGTTTATCGCAATTGAAGGATTGTCATTTCGATTATGTGCTAACAAATCCTCCTATTAGAGCTGGAAAAGAAGTTGTTCATCGTATTTTCGAAGAAGCATATCAACAGCTCAATGCTCAAGGTGAGTTGTACGTTGTGATTCAAAAGAAACAAGGTATGCCTTCTGCTAAGAAGAAAATGGAAGAGATTTTTAATAATGTCGAAGTTGTTAATAAGAACAAGGGATACTACATTTTGAAAAGCCGAAAAGGTTGATTTCAAAGTTGTATTCTGATATAGTTATAAAATGTAAAAATTTATGTTCAATAAGTGTGTACTTTTACGCGAAAAGAGTATGATAAACAAGAATAAATGTAGAATCGAAAATGGTGTCATCAACTGTGTTGCCGTTTTCTTTTTGTCTTGTTATACGAAATTTTCATGCGTATTGGTTCATCACACAATATTTGAGGGGTGAATCTGTTTGGCAGGTCAAGTTGTCCAATATGGAAGACATCGTAAACGTAGAAATTATGCGAGAATTTCAGAAGTATTAGAATTACCAAACTTAATAGAAATTCAAACTAAATCTTACGACTGGTTCCTAAAAGAAGGTTTATTAGAAATGTTCCGTGATATCTCTCCAATTGAAGATTTCACAGGTAACCTTTCATTAGAATTTGTAGATTATCGATTAGGTGAACCAAAATATGATTTAGAAGAATCAAAAAACCGTGACGCTACTTATGCTGCACCTCTTCGTGTTAAAGTACGTCTAATAATTAAAGAAACTGGCGAAGTTAAAGAACAAGAAGTATTCATGGGTGACTTCCCATTAATGACAGATACAGGTACATTTGTAATCAATGGTGCAGAACGTGTAATCGTGTCTCAATTAGTACGTTCACCATCCGTTTACTTCAATGAGAAAATTGACAAAAACGGTCGTGAAAACTACGATGCAACAATTATTCCTAACCGTGGTGCATGGTTAGAATATGAAACGGATGCGAAAGATGTAGTATATGTACGTATTGATAGAACACGTAAATTACCGTTAACAGTATTATTACGTGCTTTAGGTTTCTCTCACGATCAATCAATTATTGATTTATTAGGAGACAGTGAATACTTACGTAATACACTTGAAAAAGACAGCACTGAAAATACTGAACAAGCATTATTAGAAATATACGAACGTTTACGTCCTGGTGAGCCACCAACAGTTGAAAATGCGAAAAGTTTATTATATTCACGCTTTTTCGACCCTAAACGTTATGATTTAGCAAGTGTTGGTCGTTACAAAGCAAATAAAAAGTTACACTTAAAACACCGCTTATTTAACCAAAAATTAGCAGAACCAATCGTCAATAGCGAAACTGGTGAGATTGTTGCCGAAGAAGGTACAGTATTAGACCGTCGTAAATTAGACGAAATTATGGAAGTTTTAGAAGCAAATGCTAATAGTGAAGTGTTTGAATTAGAAGGTACAGTTATTGATGAACCTGTTGAAATTCAATCAATTAAAGTTTACGTTCCAAATGATGAAGAAGGTCGTACAACTACTGTAATTGGTAATGCTTTACCTGATTCAGAAGTTAAATGTATTACACCAGCAGATATCATTGCGTCAATGAGTTATTTCTTTAACTTGTTAAATGGTATTGGTTATACAGACGACATTGACCATTTAGGTAACCGTCGTTTACGTTCAGTTGGTGAATTATTACAAAACCAATTCCGTATCGGTTTATCAAGAATGGAACGTGTTGTGCGTGAAAGAATGTCAATTCAAGATACAGATTCAATCACACCACAACAATTAATTAATATTCGTCCTGTAATTGCTTCTATTAAAGAGTTCTTCGGTAGCTCTCAATTATCACAATTCATGGACCAAGCTAACCCGTTAGCTGAGTTAACACATAAACGTCGTCTATCTGCCCTAGGACCTGGTGGTTTAACACGTGAACGTGCTCAAATGGAAGTGCGTGACGTTCACTACTCTCACTATGGACGTATGTGTCCGATCGAGACACCAGAGGGACCAAACATTGGTTTGATCAACTCACTTTCAAGTTATGCACGTGTGAATGAATTTGGTTTCATTGAAACACCATATCGTAAAGTAGACTTAGACACTAACTCTATTACAGATCAAATCGACTACTTAACAGCTGATGAAGAAGACAGCTATGTAGTAGCCCAAGCGAACTCTCGCTTAGATGAAAATGGCCGTTTCTTAGATGATGAAGTCGTATGTCGTTTCCGTGGTAATAACACAGTTATGGCCAAAGAGAAAATGGACTACATGGACGTATCTCCTAAACAAGTAGTATCAGCTGCGACAGCATGTATTCCATTCCTTGAAAACGATGACTCTAACCGTGCCTTAATGGGTGCGAACATGCAACGTCAAGCAGTACCATTGATGAACACTGAAGCACCATTTGTTGGTACAGGTATGGAACACGTTGCTGCACGTGACTCAGGCGCTGCAATTACTGCTAAACATAGAGGTCGTGTTGAACATGTTGAATCTAAAGAAATCTTAGTTCGTCGTTTAGTAGAAGAGAATGGCATTGAACATGAAGGTGAATTAGATCGTTATCCATTAGCTAAATTTAAACGTTCAAATACAGGTACGTGTTATAACCAACGTCCAATTGTTACAGTTGGCGACGTTGTTGAGTACAATGAAATTCTAGCTGACGGACCATCTATGGAATTAGGTGAAATGGCGTTAGGACGTAACGTTGTAGTTGGTTTCATGACTTGGGACGGTTACAACTATGAGGATGCTGTTATTATGAGTGAACGTCTAGTTAAAGATGACGTTTATACTTCAATTCATATTGAAGAATATGAATCAGAAGCGCGTGATACTAAACTAGGACCTGAAGAAATCACTCGTGACATTCCGAATGTGTCAGAAAATGCACTTAAAAACTTAGATGATCGTGGTATTGTCTACGTTGGTGCTGAAGTTAAAGACGGTGACATCTTAGTAGGTAAAGTAACGCCTAAAGGTGTGACTGAATTAACAGCTGAAGAAAGATTATTACATGCTATCTTCGGTGAGAAAGCACGTGAAGTACGTGATACATCATTACGTGTACCTCACGGTGCCGGTGGTATCGTTCTTGATGTTAAAGTGTTTAATCGTGAAGAAGGCGATGATACTTTATCACCAGGCGTTAACCAATTAGTACGTGTATACATCGTACAAAAACGTAAAATCCATGTTGGGGATAAAATGTGTGGTCGTCACGGTAACAAAGGGGTTATCTCTAAGATTGTACCTGAAGAAGATATGCCTTACTTACCAGATGGACGTCCAATCGATATCATGTTAAACCCACTTGGTGTACCATCTCGTATGAACATCGGACAAGTATTAGAACTACACTTAGGTATGGCTGCTAAAAACTTAGGCATCCATGTTGCATCTCCAGTATTCGATGGTGCGAACGATGATGATGTATGGTCAACAATCGAAGAGGCAGGTATGGCACGTGACGGTAAAACAGTCTTATACGATGGTAGAACAGGTGAACCATTCGATAATCGTATTTCTGTTGGTGTTATGTACATGCTTAAACTTGCACACATGGTTGACGACAAACTTCATGCGCGTTCAACTGGTCCATACTCACTTGTAACGCAACAACCACTTGGTGGTAAAGCACAATTCGGTGGACAACGTTTTGGTGAGATGGAGGTATGGGCACTAGAAGCTTATGGTGCTGCTTACACATTACAAGAAATCTTAACTTACAAATCTGACGATACTGTAGGACGTGTTAAAACTTACGAAGCTATCGTTAAAGGTGAAAACATCTCTAGACCAAGTGTTCCAGAATCATTCCGTGTATTGATGAAAGAATTACAAAGTTTAGGTTTAGATGTCAAAGTTATGGATGAACATGATAATGAAATCGAAATGGCGGATGTTGATGATGAAGATGCAACTGAGCGCAAAGTAGATTTACAACAAAAAGATGTTCCTGAAACTCAAAAAGAAACTACTGACTAATTAGAAATAGAAGTTATCTAAATAAGGGATATGAAACTCAGTTCGATTTAATTCTGAAACATGGATAAATCGTACTGATTTCCTCCCTATATTCATAATGACTTGTTTTAGTTTCAATAGATGTAAATCAATCAAATAGCACAGCTAATCTAAATTGAAGGAGGTAGGCTCCTTGATTGATGTAAATAATTTCCATTATATGAAAATCGGTTTAGCCTCACCTGAAAAAATCCGTTCATGGTCATACGGTGAAGTAAAAAAACCAGAAACAATCAACTATCGTACATTGAAACCAGAAAAAGATGGTCTTTTCTGTGAAAGAATTTTTGGACCTACAAAAGACTGGGAATGTAGTTGTGGTAAGTACAAACGTGTACGCTACAAAGGCATGGTCTGTGACAGATGTGGTGTAGAAGTAACTAAATCTAAAGTACGTCGTGAAAGAATGGGACACATTGAATTAGCTGCTCCAGTTTCACATATTTGGTATTTCAAAGGTATTCCAAGTCGTATGGGTCTTTTATTAGACATGTCTCCTAGAGCATTAGAAGAAGTGATTTACTTCGCTTCATATGTTGTTGTGGATCCAGGCCCAACTGGCTTAGAGAAAAAATCTTTACTATCTGAAGCTGAATTCAGAGATTATTATGATAAATATCCAGGCCAATTTGTCGCTAAAATGGGTGCTGAAGGTATTAAAGATTTATTAGAAGAAATCAACTTAGACGAAGAATTAAAATCATTACGTGACGAATTAGAATCTGCAACAGGTCAAAGATTGACACGTGCGATTAAACGTTTAGAAGTTGTTGAATCATTCAGAAACTCTGGTAATAACCCAGCATGGATGATTTTAGATGTACTTCCAATTATTCCACCAGAAATCCGTCCAATGGTTCAGTTAGATGGTGGACGTTTCGCAACAAGTGATTTAAATGACTTATACCGTCGTGTAATTAACCGTAACAACCGTTTGAAACGTTTATTAGACTTAGGTGCCCCTGGCATCATCGTTCAAAATGAAAAACGTATGTTACAAGAAGCTGTAGATGCTTTAATTGACAACGGTCGTCGTGGTCGTCCAGTTACTGGTCCAGGTAACAGACCATTGAAATCTCTTTCACATATGCTGAAAGGTAAACAAGGTCGTTTCCGTCAAAACTTACTTGGTAAACGTGTTGACTATTCAGGTCGTTCAGTTATTGCAGTTGGACCAAGCTTGAAAATGTATCAATGTGGATTACCTAAAGAAATGGCACTTGAATTGTTCAAACCATTCGTGATGAAAGAATTAGTTCAACGTGAAATTGCTACGAACATCAAAAACGCTAAAAGTAAAATTGAACGTATGGACGATGAAGTTTGGGACGTATTAGAAGATGTAATCAGAGAACATCCTGTATTACTTAACCGTGCACCTACACTTCACAGATTAGGTATCCAAGCATTCGAACCTACATTAGTTGAAGGTCGTGCTATCCGTCTTCACCCACTTGTAACAACAGCTTACAACGCGGACTTTGACGGTGACCAAATGGCTGTTCACGTTCCTTTATCTAAAGAAGCACAAGCTGAAGCACGTATGTTAATGCTAGCTGCGCAAAACATCTTGAACCCTAAAGATGGTAAACCTGTTGTAACACCATCACAAGATATGGTACTAGGTAACTATTACCTTACTTTAGAACGTAAAGATGCAGTAAACACTGGCACAATCTTTAATGATACTAATGAAGTGCTTAAAGCATATGCAAATGGTTATGTACATTTACACACTCGTATTGGTGTGCATGCGAAATCATTTAATAACCCTACATTTACAGAAGCTCAAAACAACAAAATTTTAGCTACTTCAGTAGGTAAAGTGATCTTCAATGAAATCATTCCTGATTCATTCGCATTTATTAATGAACCTAGCCAAACTAATCTTGAAGGTAAAACACCGGATAAATACTTTATTGATCCAACTCAATTAGGTGAAGGTGGACTTAAAGCTTACTTTGAAGAACAAGAGCTTATTGAACCATTCAATAAAAAATTCTTAGGTAATATTATTGCCGAAGTCTTCAATAGATTTAGCATCACTGACACATCTATGATGCTTGACCGTATGAAAGATTTAGGTTTCAAATTCTCATCTAAAGCTGGTATTACTGTTGGTGTAGCAGATATTGTTGTACTTCCAGATAAACAAGATATCTTAGATGAACATGAAAAATTAGTTGAACGCGTGTCTAAACAATTTAACCGTGGTTTAATTACTGAAGATGAACGTTATAATGCTGTTGTTGAAATTTGGACAGATGCCAAAGATCAAATTCAAGGCGAATTAATGCAATCACTTGAGAAAACAAACCCAATCTTCATGATGAGTGACTCTGGTGCCCGTGGTAACGCATCTAACTTTACTCAGTTAGCTGGTATGCGTGGTTTAATGGCCGCTCCATCAGGTAAAATTATCGAGTTACCTATCACATCTTCATTCCGTGAAGGTTTAACGGTATTAGAATACTTCATCTCTACTCACGGTGCGCGTAAAGGTCTTGCCGATACAGCCCTTAAAACAGCTGACTCTGGTTACCTTACTCGTCGTCTTGTTGACGTTGCACAAGATGTTATCGTTCGTGAAGAAGACTGTGGTACAGACCGTGGTTTACTCGTTTCTGATATCAAAGAAGGTACAGAAATGATTGAACCATTCATCGAACGTATTGAAGGACGTTACTCTAAAGAAACAATTCGTCATCCTGAAACGGATGAAGTAATCATTCGTCCAGATGAATTAATTACAGCTGAAATTGCTAAGAAAATCAGTGATGCAGGCATTGAACAAATGTACATCCGCTCAGCATTTACTTGTAACACACGTCACGGTGTTTGTGAAAAATGTTACGGTAAAAACCTTGCAACAGGTGAAAAAGTTGAAGTGGGTGAAGCAGTTGGTACAATCGCTGCGCAATCAATCGGTGAACCTGGTACCCAACTTACAATGCGTACATTCCATACAGGTGGTGTAGCAGGAAGCGATATCACTCAAGGTCTTCCTCGTATCCAAGAGATTTTCGAAGCACGTAATCCTAAAGGTCAAGCCGTGATTACTGAAATCGAAGGTGTCGTTGAAGATATTAAATTAGCTAAAGACCGTCAACAAGAAATTGTTGTTAAAGGTGCTAATGAAACAAGATCTTACTTAGCTTCAGGTACTTCTAGATTGAAAGTAGAAATCGGTCAATCAGTTGAACGTGGTGAAGTGTTAACAGAAGGTTCAATCGAGCCTAAGAACTTCTTAGCCGTTGCTGGTTTAAATGCAACTGAAAGCTACTTACTTAAAGAAGTTCAAAAAGTTTATCGTATGCAAGGTGTAGAAATCGACGATAAACACGTTGAAGTAATGGTAAGACAAATGCTACGTAAAGTTAGAATCATTGAAGCTGGCGATACTAAGTTATTACCTGGTTCATTGGTTGATATTCATAACTTTACAGATGCAAACAGAGAAGCATTTAAAGAACGTAAACGTCCAGCAACAGCTAAACCAGTATTGCTTGGTATTACTAAAGCTTCTCTTGAAACAGAAAGCTTCTTATCAGCAGCGTCATTCCAAGAAACAACACGTGTGCTTACAGATGCAGCTATCAAAGGTAAACGTGATGACTTACTTGGACTTAAAGAGAACGTTATTATCGGTAAGTTAATTCCAGCTGGTACTGGTATGAGACGTTATAGCGACGTTAAATACGATAAAGCGGAAACACCAGTTACTGAAACTGAAGAAGCCGAAGTTATTGAATAAACTATAAAATAAAGCCTATTAGGAATTATTTTATAATTGACGAGACGGGACATATCTAACTTTTAAAGAGGTAGTCTCGCTCTCGTTCTTTATTTTTTAAAATGAGTAAAAAGTCTACAAAAAATGTTGACTTGATACTTCAATAAGTGTTATTATTGTAAAGGTTGATGCAAGCAGAACTTTGGAGGATATTTTAATGTCTAATGAAAAAGTTGCACGCTTTAACAAACAACACTATGTAGTTGGTCTTAAAGAAACGCTTAAAGCGTTAAATAGAGATCAAGTTGCATCTTTGATTATTGCTCAAGACGTTGAGGTGCATTTGTTAGCTCACGTATTTAGTTTAATCAATCATAAAAATATACCTATCACTTATTATCAAAGCAAACATGCTTTAGGTAACTATGTAGGTATTAATGTTAATGCAACCATTGTTGCGTTATTGAATGAGAATTAGTAAGTATTTTGCTTACTAAATTTTATTTAACCTAAAAATGAACCACCTGGATGTGTGGAATTAAAAAGTGAAGAGAGGAGGACATTTCAATGCCAACTATTAACCAATTAGTACGTAAACCTAGACAAAGCAAATCTAAAAAATCAGATTCACCAGCTTTAAACAAAGGTTTTAATAGTAAAAAGAAACAATTTACTAACTTAAACTCACCTCAAAAACGTGGTGTTTGTACTCGTGTAGGTACTATGACACCTAAAAAACCTAACTCAGCGTTACGTAAATATGCACGTGTGCGTTTATCAAACAATATTGAAATCAACGCATACATCCCTGGTATCGGCCATAACTTACAAGAACACAGTGTAGTACTTGTACGTGGTGGACGTGTAAAAGACTTACCTGGTGTGCGTTACCACATCGTACGTGGTGCACTTGATACTTCAGGTGTTGACGGACGTAGACAAGGCCGTTCATTATACGGAACTAAAAAACCTAAAAATTAAGTTTAAGATTGTGTAAATTTTAATTTCAATTTTTAATAATATACTATAATAGGAAGGGAGGATTTTAATTATGCCTCGTAAAGGATCAGTACCTAAAAGAGACGTATTACCAGATCCAATTCATAACTCTAAATTAGTTACAAAATTGATCAACAAAATTATGTTAGATGGTAAACGCGGAACTGCACAAAGAATTCTTTATTCAGCATTTGACCTTGTAGAACAACGCAGTGGTCGTGATGCTTTAGAAGTATTTGAAGAAGCAATCAACAATATTATGCCAGTATTAGAAGTAAAAGCTCGTCGTGTGGGTGGTTCAAACTACCAAGTACCAGTTGAGGTTCGCCCTGAACGTCGTACGACTCTAGGATTACGTTGGTTAGTAAACTACGCTCGTCTTCGTGGTGAAAAAACTATGGAAGATCGTTTAGCTAACGAAATCTTAGATGCTGCTAATAATACAGGTGGTGCCGTTAAGAAACGTGAGGACACTCACAAAATGGCTGAAGCGAACAAAGCATTCGCTCACTACCGCTGGTAAGATTAAAGCTTTAACCCTGAGTGTGTTCCGTCACATTGGTTTACCAAATAAGATGGCTCATGCTTAGGGCATCGCCATATTCAATAGTACTTATTCAGTAATTACTGGAAGGAGAAAAACAATGGCTAGAGACTTTTCTTTGAAAAACACTCGTAATATCGGTATCATGGCTCACATCGATGCTGGTAAAACAACTACGACTGAACGTATTCTTTACTATACAGGTCGTATCCACAAAATTGGTGAAACACACGAAGGTGCTTCACAAATGGACTGGATGGAACAAGAACAAGACCGTGGTATTACAATCACATCAGCTGCTACAACAGCTCAATGGGATGGCCACCGTGTAAACATTATCGATACTCCAGGACACGTAGACTTCACTGTAGAGGTTGAACGTTCATTACGTGTACTTGATGGTGCGGTTACTGTACTTGATGCGCAATCAGGTGTAGAACCTCAAACTGAAACAGTTTGGCGTCAAGCTACAACATACGGTGTACCTCGTATCGTATTCGTAAACAAAATGGATAAATTAGGTGCTAACTTCGATTATTCTGTAAGCACATTACATGATCGTTTAGATGCTAACGCTGCACCTATCCAATTACCAATTGGTGCCGAAGACGAATTTGAAGCTATCATTGACTTAGTTGAAATGAAATGTTTCAAATATACAAACGACTTAGGTACTGAAATTGACGAAATTGAAATTCCTGAAGATCACAAAGAAAGAGCAGAAGAAGCTCGTTCTAATTTAATCGAAGCAGTTGCTGAAACTAACGACGATTTAATGGAAAAATATCTTGGTGACGAAGAAATTTCAGTTGAAGAATTAAAAGATGCTATCCGTCAAGCAACTACTGACGTAGAATTCTACCCAGTACTTTGTGGTACAGCATTCAAAAACAAAGGTGTTCAATTAATGCTTAACGCAGTAATTGACTACTTACCATCACCTTTAGATGTTAAACCAATTGTTGGCCACCGTGCTGACAATCCTGAAGAAGAAGTAATTGCTAAACCAGACGATTCAGCTGAATTCGCTGCATTAGCATTTAAAGTTATGACTGACCCTTATGTTGGTAAATTAACTTTCTTCCGTGTATATTCAGGTACTTTAACATCAGGTTCTTACATTAAGAACTCAACTAAAGACAAACGTGAACGTGTAGGTCGTTTATTACAAATGCACGCTAACTCACGTCAAGAAATCGATACTGTTTACTCAGGCGATATCGCTGCTGCAGTTGGTCTTAAAGATACAGGTACTGGTGACACATTATGTGGTGAAAAGAATGACATTATCTTAGAATCAATGGAATTCCCAGAACCAGTTATCCACTTATCAGTAGAACCTAAATCTAAAGCTGACCAAGATAAAATGACTCAAGCTTTAGTTAAATTACAAGAAGAAGACCCTACTTTCCATGCACACACAGATGAAGAAACTGGACAAGTTATCATCGGTGGTATGGGTGAGTTACACTTAGACATCTTAGTTGACCGTATGAAGAAAGAATTCAACGTTGAATGTAATGTAGGTGCGCCAATGGTTTCATACCGTGAAACATTCAAGCAATCTGCACAAGTTCAAGGTAAATTCTCTCGTCAATCTGGTGGTCGTGGTCAATACGGTGATGTTCACATTGAATTCACACCAAACGAAACTGGCGCAGGTTTCGAATTCGAAAACGCTATCGTTGGTGGTGTAGTTCCTCGTGAATACATTCCATCAGTTGAAGCTGGTCTTAAAGATGCTATGGAAAACGGTGTCTTAGCTGGATATCCATTAATCGATGTTAAAGCTAAATTATTTGATGGTTCATACCATGATGTCGATTCATCAGAAATGGCCTTCAAAATTGCTGCATCATTAGCGCTTAAAGAAGCTGCTAAAAAATGTGATCCAGTTATCTTAGAACCAATGATGAAAGTAACAATCGAAATGCCTGAAGAATACATGGGCGATATCATGGGTGACGTAACAGCTCGTCGTGGACGTGTTGATGGTATGGAACCTCGTGGTAATGCACAAGTTGTTAACGCTTATGTACCACTTTCAGAAATGTTCGGTTATGCAACTTCATTACGTTCTAACACTCAAGGTCGCGGTACTTACACAATGTACTTCGATCACTATGCAGAAGTTCCAAAATCAATCGCTGATGATATCATCAAAAAAAATAAAGGTGAATAATTAAACTTGTTTTAACTAGATTTTCTAGGTAAAATACAGCGTATGCTTATTCTTTAAGCAAACACCTTTATGAATTGATTTTTTACTGAAAATGCATTATAAATGAATTATGAATTCTAACAATCATTATGTCTCATGATGGTGAGAAACTATCATGAGAGATAATATTGAAATAACTTTTACTAGAATAGGAGAGATTTAATAATGGCAAAAGAAAAATTTGATCGCTCAAAAGAACATGCCAATATTGGTACTATCGGTCACGTTGACCATGGTAAAACTACTTTAACAGCTGCTATCGCAACTGTATTAGCTAAAAATGGTGACACTGTAGCACAATCATATGACATGATTGACAACGCTCCAGAAGAAAAAGAACGTGGTATCACAATCAATACTGCACACATCGAATACCAAACTGACAAACGTCACTATGCTCACGTTGACTGCCCAGGACACGCTGACTATGTTAAAAACATGATCACTGGTGCTGCTCAAATGGACGGCGGTATCTTAGTAGTGTCTGCTGCTGACGGTCCAATGCCACAAACTCGTGAACACATTCTTTTATCACGTAACGTTGGTGTACCAGCATTAGTAGTATTCTTAAACAAAGTTGACATGGTTGACGATGAAGAATTATTAGAATTAGTTGAAATGGAAGTACGTGACTTATTATCTGAATACGACTTCCCAGGTGACGACGTACCTGTAATCGCTGGTTCAGCTTTAAAAGCTTTAGAAGGCGATGCTCAATACGAAGAAAAAATCTTAGAATTAATGCAAGCAGTTGATGATTACATTCCAACTCCAGAACGTGATTCTGACAAACCATTCATGATGCCAGTTGAGGACGTATTCTCAATCACTGGTCGTGGTACTGTTGCTACAGGCCGTGTTGAACGTGGTCAAATCAAAGTTGGTGAAGAAGTTGAAATCATTGGTATCCATGACACTTCTAAAACAACTGTTACTGGTGTAGAAATGTTCCGTAAATTATTAGACTACGCTGAAGCTGGTGACAACATCGGTGCATTATTACGTGGTGTTGCTCGTGAAGACGTACAACGTGGTCAAGTATTAGCTGCTCCAGGTTCAATCACACCTCACACAAAATTCAAAGCAGACGTATACGTTTTATCTAAAGACGAAGGTGGACGTCACACTCCATTCTTCACAAACTATCGTCCACAATTCTATTTCCGTACTACTGACGTAACTGGTGTTGTTAACTTACCAGAAGGTACTGAAATGGTTATGCCTGGCGACAACGTTGAAATGACAGTAGAATTAATCGCTCCTATCGCGATTGAAGACGGTACTCGTTTCTCAATCCGTGAAGGTGGACGTACTGTAGGATCAGGCGTTGTAACTGAAATCATCGAATAATTTTAATTATTCTTTATTTCAAAGACTCCCTTTAAGGGAGTCTTTTTTTTGGAGAAGAGCAGAAATTAAAATAATTGGGTTCTACGCAAACATCGG
>NZ_JAESLA010000032.1:0-30739 GCF_017892405.1 Staphylococcus sp. GDY8P85P
TGATATGTATGAACCATATATCGTTAATCAAGCAATTATTTCCTAATGCACAGATTATTATTGATCGTTTTCACATTGTACAATCTTTAAATCGAGCATTAAATATGTCTAGAGTTCATGTAATGAATTGTTATAAATCCTTTAACAGACCGCTTTATAACAAGTATAAATGTTATTGGAAATTATTTCTTAAACCTTTTGAAACGCTAGATGCATTTAATTATCGTAAAGTCCATTTATTTAAAGAGAGGAAAACCGAAAAAGGCATTATAAATTACTTATTAGGTGTAGAATTATTTAATACATATCACTACGTTCATGAGCTAAGACGGTTATTAAAAGAGAACCAAATAGAGAAATTTAATCATAAACTTTTTTCTATTCATCTTTCAGATGTGTGTTCTAAATTACGCACAGTCATTAGAACTTTAAGACGATTAACTGCTTTCATTGAAAATACTATGACATATTCTAACCTGACCAACGGTCCGTTAGAAGGAATTAACAATAAAATCAAACTCATTAAAAGGGTATCTTTTGGTTATAGAAATTATGATAATTTGCGTAATCGAATTATTATAACTTCGCAACTACTTGCCTCAAAAACAAAAAAAGAGATTAAACAACCTAAGGTTGCTTAATCTCAATATTAGGACTCATCAGTCCGATTTGACGAAGAGCCAATAAAAACTGTGAAGCGTTTATAATTCTTTATTGTTCTACAATTTGAATTAAATTACCACATGTATCATCAAAAATGGCCATTTTAGCGCTACCCATTGTCGTCGGTTCAACGGTAAAATGAACCCCTTTTTGCGATAATGTGTCATACATTTGTTGTACATTGTCCACGCCAAACATAGTAATAGGTATGTTGGCTTCAAATAGACGCTGTTGATAGTCACCTGCAATAGGATTACCATTGGGTTCTAAGACCAATTGGGCACCTTCTGGTTGATTAGGGGACACTAAAGTGAGCCATCTAAAACCTCCGCCTACAGGTTCGTCAATTTTCTTTTCAAAGCCTAGAATATTTGTATAAAATTGTAAGGCTTCTTCTTGATTCTCTACAAAAATACTGTTCGCAATAATGTTCATACGTACCCCTTCAATTTATATAATATGGCGTTTAAATTAGTTATCTTGTTTCAGAACGCGGGCCATTTCTTCAATTTTACCCGCATGTAATGGGACATGAATGGCATTTAATACTAGTAATTCGTTCACCGTTTTGCAACCAGCAATCGGTTGGTCTAATGCTTGAGAGAGTTGCTCGTCAGTTAGTTGACGTACGCGATCTGGAATCGTTTGTAAGTCCTCTTTAATTGATTCAATTGATGGAACGTCTTGCCCCTCCCAGTTAGCAGGACTAGAACCATAACCAAATAATTTCGTATATTTGGCGATATCTACAGTGTTCTGGCCACCCATTGATAAAGCTGAATCGAAGACAGTTAACACATGGCCGAATTGCCAATGTAGCGTATTCGGGAATACATCATTGCCTTTGTCTAATACTTGTTCAACGTTCCAATTATCATAAACCGATAGTAAGTAGTTTACACCTGTATCAATCACATCATAGACTGTTTTATTACTCATTTGCGTTTCCTCCCACATTTTTAAAGAATTGACTATTAAGCGTCTACCCGTTAAACGCGATTGTCAATCTAGTGATACGATAGTGTTATTAAAGAAATTGACTAAATGGCAGCGTATTTAATAGAGATTTTATTAGAAAAAATATATAAACTTCATATAAGAACTTAATAGGTTAACGAATCTTAGGTATATTTATAAAAAGGATAATGTTAAACCTAAAAAATGAGTTGTTAGATAAGAAAGTAAGAGGTGATAAAAAATGTGCGCAATTCAAGATATTGATCATCGTATTGAAGCATGGATAGCACATATTGCACGTAAGGTAGATATGATGCTGCAAGATGTGGCGGTTGAAACAAAAAAGCATGATCTAGATTTAGTGACGAATATCGATAAAGAAGTTCAAGCTGATTTCACTAAGTTTATCGAAGAAAATTATCCAGAACATCAGATTATGGGTGAAGAAAAAAGCAATCATGAAGTTGATATGTACCGTGGCTATGCTTGGGCGATAGATCCAATTGATGGTACAACGAATCTTGTGAAACAACATAAAGATTATTGTTTAATAGTAAGTTTATTTTATGACGGTGAGCCTTTATTAGCTTATACATATGAATTTTATCAACAGAAGTTATATAAAGCGGTTCAAGGTCAAGGTGTGACGATTAATGGCGTGCCACTACATGTAGAAACGTATCATCACCTTAAAGATGCGTTGGTTTCTATTGATCCGAAACGTGTACGTTCCGAGTTATTAAAGGCATTGATTTCAAAATCACACGGCTTTCGATTTATTGGTGCTGGTGGCATTGGTGCATTGCGTACGATTACAGGGGATTTCGGAGCAAGTATCGATATGGGCGCAAACCTTTGGGACATGAGTGCGCAATTATTATATGCGAAAGAGTTAGGTTTAATTGTCACTGATATTCAAGGGAACGCTATCGATTTAAATCACGTTAAGGGTTCAATTATTGCGCATCCAGATATTCACGAAGACATTATCAATATCATAAAAACGTATCAATAAAATAATCCTGCCACATACTGGTACTTACGCGTAACGGTTGATGTGACAGGATTTTTATAATATTAGGAAAGTTTTGGCTTTGATCGCTCAATATCAAGCCTAAAAAGTGTCATTAATTAAGGTTTAATCGCAAATGCACGTACTGGGAATCCAGGTGCATCTTTGGGTTTTGGACTAATTGCGTAAATGACCGCACCACGCGTTGGTAATTGGTCTAAATTCGTTAACAATTCAAGTTGGAATGTGTCTTGTCCAAGAATATAACGTTCTCCAACGATATCTCCATTTTTAGCAGTATCCACTGACGCATCTGTGTCGAATGTTTCATGTCCGATTGATTTCACACCACGTTTTTCGATTAAGAACTTCAAGGCATCTAAACCCCAACCTGGTAAATGTTGATTACCTTCAGCATCTTTATTTTCAAATTGTTCAATATCTGGCCAACGTTTTGACCAATCTGTACGTAAAGCGACAAACGTACCGTCTTCAATACGCCCATGTTTCGCTTCCCATGCCTCTAAATGGTCACGTGTGACGATGAAGTCAGCATTTTCTACAGCTTCTTTTGAAAAGTCTAAGACAATAAGGGGCAATACTAATTCTTTTAAGTCTAAATCTTCTAAGTAACGTTTATTCTCAACAAAGTGAATAGGGGCATCAATGTGTGTGCCATATTGTGTGACAATATTCCAATGTTGCACGTAAAACCCATGTTCTTTAACGGTAAAGAGTGTCGAAACTTCACCTTTTTCAAATTCACTAAAGCGAGGTATTTCTGGGTCAAAGGTATGTGTTAAATCCACCCAAGTTGCTTCTTTCAGTTGATTTAATTGGTTCCATAATGGATAGTTTGGCATGTTTCATACCTCCAATAGTAATAGTTATTCTATGTTAGTTTTGACAGTGGCTGACTGAACTGCCGCATCGCTTTAGAAAAGCTTGCTTCAGTTCTAGTCATCTGTGCCGGGGCTGTACGACGAAATCACAAGTGATTTCTGTACAGCTCCCCTACGCGGGTTTGTTTTGGTTATTTGATTCACGTTTTTTGCGAACGGTATTTACAAGTACAGTTAGAGCATCTTTAACTTCTTCTTCTTTACGTGTTTTTAAGCCACAGTCAGGGTTAACCCAGAATAATGAACGGTCAATTTGTTGTAGAGAACGATCGATTGCTGTAGCAATTTCATCTTCAGTAGGGATACGTGGACTATGGATGTCATATACACCTAACCCAATACCTAAATCATAGTTGATATCTTCAAAGTCTTTGATTAAATCACCATGACTACGTGATGTTTCAATCGAAATAACATCAGCATCTAATTCATGGATAGCATGAATGATTTGACCAAATTGAGAATAACACATATGCGTATGAATTTGTGTTTCATCTTGGACTGATGAAGTTGCTAATTTGAATGAATTGACTGCATCTGCAAGATATTGTTCATGGTATTCAGAACGTAATGGTAAACCTTCACGTAAAGCTGGTTCGTCTACTTGGATGACTTTAATACCCGCTTCTTCTAACGCTAATACCTCTTCATCAATCGCTAGAGCAATTTGATCTTGAACGACTTTACGTGGCACATCGACACGTTCGAATGACCAGTTTAAGATCGTTACTGGACCAGTTAGCATACCTTTCACTGGTTTGTCAGTTAAACTTTGTGCATATACCGTTTCTTTGACTGTTAATGGCTCAGTCCATTTGACATCTCCGTAAATCACTGGTGGTTTAACGGCACGTGAACCGTACGATTGGACCCATCCGAACTTAGTGACTAAGAAGCCTTGTAGTTTTTCACCGAAGAATTCAACCATGTCATTACGTTCGAACTCACCATGAACGAGTACATCTAGACCGATATCTTCTTGAATTTTAATCCAACGTGCAATTTCACTTTCTAGGAAATCGTTGTAAGCTTCATCTGAGATACGTTTATTTTTCCAATCAGCACGATATTTACGTACTTCTTGAGTTTGTGGGAATGAACCAATCGTTGTTGTTGGTAAGTCAGGTAAGTGTAAACGTGCGTCTTGTGCTTTTTTACGCTCAGGGAAAGGTGACTTACGGCTTGTTGGTACGCTATCAAAATCATATTCAAGATTTTTGAATGATTGACTTTGGAAACGTTCATAACGTGTTTTGAATTCATCATATTTCGCACTGTCGTTATGATTAAATAGGCGACGTAGTGCGTCTAATTCGTCTAACTTTTCAGTAGCGAAACTTAAGCCGTCTTCAATAGATTCATCTAATGTTTCATCATCTAATGATACTGGTACATGTAATAAAGATGATGACGGTTGGATAACGATATGTTTCGCATAGGCTTGTAATGATTCGATTAATTGTTTCTTAGCTTCGATATCTGCCGCCCACACGTTACGGCCATCAATAATACCAGCATATAATGTTTTAGATGCGTCGAAGTCACCTGCTTGAATTTGTTTTAAGTTATAACCGTGATCATGTACAAAGTCTAATCCTAAGCCACCTACTGGTAATGAACTTAAGAATTTAACATTGGCACGCTCAAAGTAAGTTTGAATGACTAATTTGTCAGCTAAGCCTGCTGCAGCAAAGTAGTTATAGGCTTCTTTTGTAATCGCTTCATAGGCTGCGCTCTCATCTGTTACTAATACTGGTTCATCCACTTGGATATAGTCTGCGCCAGCATCAACGAGTGCTTGAAGCACTTCTTTATATAATGGTAAAAGTGTTTGAACTTTCTCCTCGAAAGATTGATGACCACCTTTAGACAATTTCACAAACGTAATTGGTCCTACGATGACAGGATGCGCATTGACGTTAAGTGATTTTGCATAATTAAAGCGATTTAATAATACATTGTGATTCACTTTAGGTTCAACGTTATCCCATTCTGGCACGATATAATGGTAATTCGTATTGAACCATTTAATTAAAGCGCTCGCTACATGTTCTTTGTTACCACGTGCAATATCAAATAATAAATCATCATTGACTTCGCGACCTTGGAAACGTTCAGGAATGATGTTGAATAGTAATGATGTATCGAGAATGTGGTCATATAGTGAGAAGTCACCGACAGGTACACTGTCTAAATTATAATGCTTTTGTAATAATAAATTTTCTCTGTGAAGATCACTTAACGTTCGATCTAATTCTGCTTTATCAATTTTTTTAGCCCAATAGCTTTCGATGGCTTTTTTCCACTCTCTTTTTCTACCTAATCTTGGGAATCCTAAATTTGAAGTTGTAATTGTTGTCATGATATTGCCTCCTTGTTTTGGGTAATTGCTTTAGAATACGCTGCGAGTTCTAATGAATAATCGATACGTTGGAACGGTGTGATGATGTATAAACCATTGAAGTACTCATGTACTGTATCAATCAATTCTTTAGAAAGTCTCAAACTTAATGCTTTAGTTTTTTCTTTATCATCTTTTACTGCTTTAAATTGGCTTAATACGTCTTCAGACATTTTAATGCCAGGCACTTCGTTATGTAGGAAAAGTGCGTTATTATAGCTTGCGATAGGCATGATACCTATAAATAGAGGGACATTCAGATGTTTCGTCGCCTCGTATACTTCTTTGATTTTTGCTTTACTGTATACAGGTTGCGTAATGAAGTAATTCATGCCTGCAGCTACTTTTTTCTCAAGGCGTTTGACCGCACCGTCGAGTTTACGTACATTAGGGTCAAATGCACCAGCGATGTTGAAGTTTGTATGTTTCTTCAGCGCATCACCATCCGTGTTAATACCTTGATTGAATCTTAATGCTAATTCGGTTAATCCTTTTGAATTGACATCATAGACATTTGTGGCACCGGGTAGATGACCTACCTTTGACGGGTCGCCTGTAATTGCTAAAATTTCGTTAACGCCGATAAGTGATAAGCCAAGTAGATGTGATTGCAAGCCGATTAAATTACGATCTCGACATGTAATGTGTACGAGTGGCTCAATATCGTAACGTTGGCGTATAATACTTGCCGCTGCAATATTGCTAACACGCACGGTAGCTAGTGAATTATCAGCTAGCGTTACTGCATCAACTTTGGCCTCATCGAGTTTGCCGATATTTTCAAAGAAAAGATCTGTATCTAAATGCTTCGGCGTATCGAGTTCGACAATGACTGTCGGTCCATTTTTAACCTTTGTCGTTAAGTTATGTTTATACGTACGCGTCACTGCTCGATTCGTTTGGCGATTAATTGGAATTACTTTTTTATTGGTAACAGGCTTCAAATCTTTGACGGATGATTTGATATAAGCAATATGTTGTGGTGTTGTGCCACAACAACCACCAATCAACCGTACACCTTCATTAATGAGTTCTTGCGCAACATCACCGAAATATTGTGCGTTATCACTATATTTAAATTCACTATTCTCGATATCCAGTAAGCTCGCGTTTGGATAACATGATAGGTATGCGTTCTCTGGTAACGCAATATGTGAAAATGAACGTTGCATGTGATGTGGACCGTGATGACAATTAAGTCCTACAACATTGGCACCACAAGCAACTAATTGTTGTAACGCTTGATTAATTTCGGTTCCATCGACTAAGTAATTCGTATTTGAAGCGGTGAGTTGAGCAATGATTGGAATATCGTACTTACGACGTGTTGTTGTAACAATATTTGTCAGTTCTTCTAAGTCGTAGTAAGTTTCGAATAATAACCCATCAACACCTTCTTCAACGAGTGTATCGATTTGATTTTCAGCGTGATACTGAATGGTGGACAAAGGCAACTCCTCTTGTTGTAAACTTCTAAAACCACCTACCGTACCAAGTATGAAAGTGTCCGGTTGTGCCGCACGTTTTGCAATAGCTACAGCTGCTTTATGAATATCCTTCACTTTATGTTCTAAGCCAAAGCGTTTAAGCTTTTCAAAGTTCGCACCGTACGTATTCGTCTGGATGATATCAGCACCGGCCTCTATATAAGAACGATGTATTGACTCTACTTTCTCCGGATGTGTTAAGTTATATGCTTCTGGACATGTATCGAGTCCCTCTGAATAGAGGATTGTTCCCATTGCACCATCAGCTACTAAAACGTTGTTCTGTAATTGATTCAATAATCGACTCATTGAAAGCCTCCTTTAATGCGTAGTTAAGGTCAGCAATTAATTCTTGAGGTTGTTCTAGACCTACGCTTAATCGGAATAAGCCAAAGGTAATGCCACGTTCATTTCGAACATCTTCAGGAACAGCAGCATGTGACATCGTGGCAGGATGAGATAAAATGGTCTCAACACCTCCGAGACTTACGGAAACGAGAGGTAACGTTAGGGCATCCACAAAATCTTGTGCCTTCGTTTCATCTTTTAATCGGAAACCGATGACGGCACCACCGCTATTTGCTTGTGACAAGTGTAATGAACTGTTCCCTGGATAATATACTTCGGCAATTTCTTCTCTTTCATTTAAAAATGTGACAAGTTGCGCTGCATTAGCTGTTGATTGTTTAAAGCGAACGGGTAATGTTTTTAAATGTTTGGCTAACGTCCAACTATCATGTGCTGATAATGCAGTACCAGTCCCATTCTGTAAAAGATATAATGCATCTGCGACGTCTTTGCGATTTGTGATGGCAGCACCAGCGATAATATCACTGTGTCCACCTAAAAATTTCGTAGCTGAGTGAACAACAATATCAGCACCAAGTGCAAGCGGGGATTGACCCAATGGAGTCATAAATGTATTGTCCACTGCTAAAAGTAACTGATGACGTTTCGCAATCGATGCGACGGCGCGTATATCTGTAATTTTGAAACACGGATTCGATGGTGTTTCAACGTAGATGAGTTTAGTGTTAGGTTGAATCGCTCGTTCAATTTCCTCAGGGTGTGTGGCATTAACTGTCGTAAATTGAATATTAAAGCGATTGAGAATTTGTTCGGTAAGTCTGAATGTACCGCCGTATACATCGTCAGGAAGAATCACATGATCATTTGCTTTTAGTGTTAATAGCACCGCTGATATTGCAGCAATACCTGACGCATATGCAAATGCGTAGTTGCCACCTTCAAGCTTTGCTAATTTCTCCTCAAGAAGTTGACGGTTGGGATTACCACTTCTGGCATAATCGAATTTTGCATTGCCACCGAGTACCTGTTGGTGAAATGTTGAAGAGTCATAAAGCGGTGGGTTAGCTGAATCGTAATCAACACCTCTATGTTCATCAAAAATAACTTCAGTTTCTTTTGATAAGGTCATGAAATCACTCCTACTTTAGAATTCTCCAGTGCGCGTAAAATATCTGACTCAATATCGTTATAATCCTCAATACCTATGGATAAGCGTATAAGATGTTCATCTATGCCACGTTTATCTTTTTCTTCATCAGGCATATCGACATGTGTTTGTGTGTATGGGAAAGTGATAAATGTTTCGGTTCCACCTAAACTTTCTGCAAAAATACAAATTTCTAAATTTTCCAAAAATTTAGCAACGCTAAAGTCTTTGTTTAGGCGTAAACTTAACATGCCCGTTTTTCCACTGTATAGAACTTCATCTATAGCATTTGAAACTTTACATCGTTCAGCTAATTTCTTAGCATTTGCTTCTGACCGTTCAATACGTAAATGTAGTGTTTTTAAACCACGCTGTAATAAATAACTATCAATAGGGGACAATGTTGCACCAATCATATTATGCAATTGTCCAAGTTGTTCGGCTAACGCTTCATCTTTCACTGTTACAACACCTGCGAGCACATCGTTGTGACCGCCAATGTATTTGGTTGCTGAATGAAGCACGATGTCTGCACCCTCCTCTAAAGGAGTAGATAGATACGGTGTTAAAAATGTATTATCGATAATTGTCAACAGATGGTGCTTTTGACTCAAGATATAATACGGTTCAACATCAATTTCAATCATTTGTGGATTCGAAATGGGCTCTATGAAAAGTGCTTTCGTATTTGGTGTAATACTGTCAACTACTTCCTGATAATTTAAAAAGTCGACATACTTAAATTTGATACCGTATTGTTTCTCGTAAAAATAAAATAATCTGAATGTACCACCGTATAAGTCGAAGGCGACTAATATCTCATCACCTGGTTGAAACAAGTTACAAATGAGCTGTACTGCAGCCATGCCACTTGACGTAGCAAACGAAGCAATACCACCTTCTAATTTCGCGAAGGATTCCTCAAATGCAGAACGTGTTGGGTTCTTAGTTCTTGTATAGTCATAGCCTGTTGACTGACCAAGGTGAGGATGTTGATATGCGGTAGACAAATAAATCGGATTGGCTATTGCGCCAGTAATATCTTTAGTTAATGATATTTGTGCTAATTGTGTATCTTTCATGTCAAATCCTCCATTCATTTATAATCCAATAAAAAAAGCTTCCGTCCTTTAAACCCGATATGTATCGGATGTAAAGGACGAAAGCTTGTTTCGCGGTACCACCTTTGTTTATTACTTTATTGCTAAAGTAACCTCAAACAGTACGTCATTATGTGAATAACGTGTACTGAGATGGTAGACGCTAATCCATTCGTTATCTGAAACTTCGGATAAATGAAAGTGCTCATTAAAAAACTCATTTAACTTGATTACAAGTAAATGAGTATTAACGATGAATAGCGACGTCTAGAATTCCAGTACGCCATTAAACAATAAATGTTAATACTGTATCGCTATAACGGGCGAACCCGTTGACACCTCGTATTGGCATCAACACTCAAAGGCCATTTTCAAACTTTCTTTCAATGTCTCTTCTCAGCTATGGAGACTCTCTGTATTAGCAGTGTAAGTTCTACTTTCCTTATTACAGTGTGTAATTTGTGTTTTTTTAAGTTAATTCATAGCTTACAGACCTAAGTCATATTTGTCAATAACTTTTCTGAAAATTAAGATTATAAAGTCAAATCAGAAAACGCTTAAAGCATTGATAACATCATGATAGGCGTAAACAAAAAAATTATTTTTTATTTCATCGACCTTATCTACTTGTTAAACCTATTCTATATTTTTTAAAATAGATAAGTGCTAATCAAATGCGTGCCATAATAGTTATAATGAGAAGGTAAGTGAGTTTGATGTAATCGCATTAAGCCTAGTGCAAAGATAAAGTATTAAATGTTTAGTAAATGTTGATTGAAAGGGGTGAAAGATAGTGGATCATAAACAAGATGAACGATTGGCCTTAAGTCAAAATGAACAAATTCAAAACGTTGATATTTCTCAAATTAAAGCCAATCCATACCAACCTCGCAAAACCTTTGATGATGAAAAGTTAAGTGATTTAGCAACGTCCATACAGACACACGGTATTTTACAACCCATTGTATTACGCCAAACTGTACAAGGTTACTATATAGTGGTTGGCGAAAGGCGATTTAGAGCATCTCAATTAGCAGGGTTAACTGAAATACCAGCAATTATCAAAGAATTATCTGATTCGGACATGATGGAATTAGCGATTATCGAAAATTTACAACGAGAAGATCTTAATGCTATTGAAGAAGCGGAGAGCTATCAACGTTTGATGAAAGATTTAGGCTTAACGCAACAAAAAGTAGCTGAGCGATTAGGTAAATCACGACCTTACATCGCTAATATGTTGAGATTGTTGAATTTGCCACAAGATGTTTCAAAGCAAGTCAAAGAAGGTGCGTTATCCGGTGCGCATGGACGGACATTACTAGGAATTAAAGATGTTAGTAAGATGAAGAAGATAAGTCAACAAGCAATACGTGAAAAGTGGAGCGTTAGGTATCTTGAACAAGTTGTAAATGAACTGCAAGACGGCCGGCAGTCTAAAGAAAGTAAAGAACCAACGCCAATGAAACCCAAATTCATTCAAAAACAAGAACGTCTATTAAAAGAAAAATTTGGCACTAAAGTAGAAATTTCAACGCGTAAAAATACAGGTAAAATAACATTTGAATTTAAATCAAAAGAAGCGTTTCAACAACTCATTCAAAAACTTAATGAAGATTAATGGTATATATCCAAATGTACTGTTAGAATGGGATCTTTGAGTTAGTGAGCAAAGTTATGTTACATTTTAAGCTTTAGAGAGAAAATAATATTGAAAGTAAAGCTTAAGACGGATACATACTGTGCGATAAATACGTATAATAATTAAATTATAAAATAGTTAAATAGGGAGGTTGCTATTATATGAATCAGGTCAAAAATGTGTTGTCTTCATTATTTGAACCATTAACAAAGATAGAAACATATGAGAATTTAGCTATCAAAATAGCATTAATTCTCATATATATTATTGTTGCGTTGATTGTTATAGCAATATTAAATAAAGCAATTGAACAAGCATTTAAAATACAAAACCGTAGTAGCAAAGGAAATAAGAAGCGTTCTCGAACATTAATTTCACTAGTTCAAAACGTAGTGAGTTACATCGTATGGTTTATTGTGATTACTACCATCTTAAGTAAATTTGGAATTAGTGTTGAAGGTATCATCGCGAGTGCTGGGGTCGTTGGTTTAGCTGTTGGTTTCGGTGCGCAAACCATCGTTAAAGATATTATTACAGGCTTCTTTATCATATTTGAAAATCAATTCGACGTTGGTGACTATGTTAAAATCAATAGCGGTGGTACAACTGTAGCAGAAGGAACTGTGAAATCTATCGGCTTAAGATCAACACGTATTAATACTATTACAGGTGAATTAACCATATTACCAAATGGTAGTATGGGCGAAATTACGAATTTCTCTATTACCAATGGATTCTCTATAGTAGAAATTCCAGTATCTGTGGAAGAAAATTTAGATAAAGTTGAAAAACGTCTAAATAAATTATTTACAGCAATGCGTAGTAAATATTACTTATTTATTACTGATCCAGTCGTGGAAGGTATTGATTCGTTAGATGAAACGAAAGTAACGTTTAGAATATCTGCTGAAACAATTCCTGGTGAAGGTGCATCTGGCTCAAGAATATTACGTAAAGAAATTCAAAGAGTGTTTGTCCAAGAAGGTATTAAATTACCACAACCAATTTACATTAAAAATAATAATCAACAAGGCAAATCTTAATTATTATTGAGGGGTAATTTCATGACGTCAAATTATGGAATAAATGATATAGTAGAGATGAAAAAGCAACATGCATGTGGAACTAATCGATTTAAAATCATTCGTATGGGTGCTGATATTCGTATCAAATGTGAGAATTGCCAACGAAGTATTATGATTCCACGTCAAACGTTCAATAAAAAAATAAAGAAAATATTAGTATCAAATCAAGATACTGAAGGTTAGGAGAATGATTAATGGCTTTAACAGCAGGGATTGTAGGCTTACCAAACGTAGGTAAATCTACCTTATTTAACGCAATAACAAAAGCGGGAGCATTAGCCGCTAACTATCCGTTCGCAACAATTGATCCAAACGTAGGTATCGTAGAAGTGCCAGATACACGTTTAAATAAATTAACAGAAATGGTTGAACCTAAAAAAACAATTCCAACGACATTTGAATTTACAGATATTGCAGGGATTGTAAAAGGTGCCTCTAAAGGTGAAGGTTTAGGAAACAAATTCCTTTCACACATCCGTGAAGTAGATGCGATATGCCAAGTTGTACGTGCGTTTGATGATGAAAACGTTACACACGTATCAGGTCGCGTTAACCCATTAGATGATATTGAAGTCATCAATATGGAGTTAGTATTAGCAGATTTAGAATCTGTCGAAAAACGTTTGCCTAGAATTGAAAAAATGGCACGTCAAAAAGATAAAACTGCTGAAATGGAAATGAGAATTCTCTCTAGAATTAAAGAAGCACTTGAAAACGGCGACCCTGTACGTAGTATAGACTTCAATGATGAAGATCAAAAATACGTTAACCAAGCGCAACTACTAACATCTAAAAAAATGTTATATATTGCCAATGTCGGTGAAGATGAAATTGGTGACGAAGATAATGATAAAGTAAAAGCAATTAGAGAATATGCAGCGAAAGAAGATTCAGAAGTTATTGTTATCAGTGCTAAAATCGAAGAAGAAATTGCTACATTAGACGACGAAGATAGAGCGATGTTCCTTGAAGATTTAGGCATTGAAGAACCAGGATTAGATGTACTTATCAGAACAACATATGATTTATTAGGCTTATCAACATACTTTACTGCAGGTGTACAAGAAGTACGAGCTTGGACATTTAGACAAGGTATGACAGCACCACAATGTGCAGGTATTATTCATACTGACTTTGAACGTGGATTTATTCGTGCTGAAGTGACTAGTTATGATGACTATGTAGAACATGGTGGCGAACAAGGTGCTAAAGAAGCGGGTAAACAACGTTTAGAAGGTAAAGAATACATTATGCAAGATGGCGATATCGTGCACTTCAGATTTAACGTTTAATCATTTCTCAACGGATTATGTGAGTAAAATAAAAAGCAATGTAAGTTTCGCTTAGCTTAAGTGACAAGAGACTTACATTGTTTTTTTTATATCATTTGTTTCATTTATATCTTAAAAGAACGGTATAACTTTACTTGCTTCAATAATGTCTTTGGTGCTAAAAAACTGTTTACCTTCTCCAGTATAAGCAGGTTCGAGAATCATATTGGCTTTCGCACAATATAACCATTCTGGATTGATACCGCAATTTAAGACTTCTTGAAATTCTTGAAAATCTTTATTCCAATCTAAATCTAATTGCATATTTTACACCTCGACTTCATTATAGAACAAGTGTTCGTGAAAATAAAGTGTTATGTATGTATTTTTAATCAATAAACCAATCAGCCGTAACATTGGCATCTAAGTAATTCGCATCAACATTTTGGTTTAACTCTGGTGCATAGTAATGATCAGTGTATTGCCATAATACTTTCTCTCTATTAGGTTCTTGTGTTTGATATGCTGCTAACCAATAACCATCATAAGCACTCACTGCGTTAGGAACATTGTTAATCATAAAGTTCTCATAAGAATAAAATAATATTTTTTTATTTCCAGCAAGTTGTCGCATTTCATCTGCCCAAGCTTTTGTGGCAGTGTCAGCATCACCAGAAGTGATGGAATCTTGCTCAAAATCATTAACATAGAATGATGCTTTAGGTGCACGATTATAAAGCGTTTGTGCTTCATTTCGAGCGTCATCGGCATTTTCATACATGCTGTATGAGTACACACCAAATTTCATATTATTGTTATCTAGTAAAGTTGAATTGTTCTCTAAACATTTATCGACATATTCGGAGCCATATTGACCTCGAATAATAATAAAATCATAATCTTGTTTTAATTGTTTGACTTGGGCGTCAGTTAAGTTGCCTTGCCACTCTGAAATATCTAATACACGTTCACCATTTTGTGTGGTCACTGCTTTGGATTTTGATGAAAAGGTTGAACGATTACTTGTTGAAGCATCTTGTTGGTCGGGGTTATTTTCAAGATATTGTTGATATCCATACCCCATTGTCCCTTTTTGGCTACCTCCAGAATGCTCAGAAGCGTTTGCATTTAACGCACCTACAGAAGTCGCCATAATAGTTAAACATGCAATAGATGATGTTGCCTTTTTAAACATTTGAGCTCTCCTTTAGATATTATATTTTTTAGAAATAATACTATGTAAAATGCAGTTGTGATATTAGTATAAAAAGTTCTAATTCGCAACTTTATATAAGACGCGATTCATATATAAGAAAATTAAGTTATAGGCAATACAAATCAGTGAGACGGAGGATGCATAAAATATATTGTAAAAAGTAATACTCTGTGCTATAATTCTTGATTGTGAGTAATGAAAATTATTCCTTGCTTATCGTTAGTATTCGATAGGCCGCATAGACCACAAGGAGGTGCAAGTATAAAATGAGAACATATGAAATTATGTATGTCGTACGTCCAAACATTGAAGAAGATGCTAAAAAAGCACTTGTTGAACGCTTCAACGGTATCTTAGCTTCAGAAGGATCAGAAGTTTTAGAAGAAAAAGACTGGGGTAAACGCCGTCTTGCTTATGAAATTGAAGATTTCAAAGAAGGTTTCTATAACATCGTACGCATTAAAACTGATAACAACAAAGCTACAGACGAATTCCAACGTTTAGCTAAAATCAGTGACGATATCATCCGTTATATCGTTATCCGTGAAGACCAAGATAAGTAATAAAGTAATGGGGGCGTTTTAATGATAAACAGAGTTGTATTAGTAGGTCGTTTAACTAAAGATCCAGAATACAGAACCACTCCCTCAGGCGTAAGTGTAGCGACATTTACTCTAGCAGTTAATCGTACTTTCACGAATGCTCAAGGGGAACGCGAAGCTGACTTCATCAATGTCGTTGTGTTTAGAAGACAAGCAGAGAACGTGAATAATTATTTATTCAAAGGTAGTCTAGCTGGCGTTGATGGTCGCATACAATCACGCAGTTATGAAAATCAAGAAGGTCGTCGTATCTTTGTTACTGAAGTTGTAGCAGATAGTGTTCAATTCCTTGAACCTAAGAATGCGCATGGTGGCCAACGTAATCAAAGTAATAACAATGATTTCCAAGACTACGGTCAAGGATTTGGTGGTCAACAATCAGGACAAAATACGTCTTATAATAACAATAATGCATCAACTAATAAACAATCTGATAATCCATTTGCAAACGCAAACGGACCGATTGATATTAGTGATGATGACTTACCATTCTAATAACAAAATGAACGTATAAAAATTTATTCCAAAGGAGGTAATTAACCATGGCAGGTGGACCAAGAAGAGGCGGACGTCGTCGTAAAAAAGTATGCTATTTCACAGCAAATGGTATTACACACATTGACTATAAAGACACTGAATTATTAAAACGTTTTATCTCAGAACGCGGTAAAATTTTACCACGTCGTGTAACTGGTACTTCAGCTAAATATCAACGTATGTTGACTACAGCTATCAAACGTGCTCGTCATATGGCTTTATTACCATATGTTAAAGACGAAAACTAATATATAATTAGTGTTTAAACCCCGTAGGCTTAAAGCTTACGGGGTTATTTTTGTGCTTTGAATTTTAGGGAAAGGACAGAAAAAGGAAATAGTAATAATTTTACATTAAACACTAAGTTGTACTATATCAAGAAAAGGGAGTGGGACAGAATTCTTTTAAAATTCGTCGTCCCACTCCCAGCTTGCTTTGCTTGTAGAATTTCTTGATGAAATTCTCTTTGCTGGGGCCCCGCCCGCAAGGATGACTAGAACTGAGAAAAGCTTGATTTAAGCGCCTTCTCAGTACAGTCAGCTACTGCGAATTTGCAAAAATAGCTTCATTATATTATTTATGTCCCAGCCTCTTTGATATTATAAATACTAATATTTTATTGTTATTAAATCATTATTTTAAATGATCAACGGCATACTGTGCTTCTTCTTCAGTAAATTTGAAACCATCTTTAGAAGACAACATATCCTTAATATCTGATTTAGAAGTATCGCCATCTTTAGATAAAGATTTTGCTCTTTCTAGTGCATTCTCTTTGTAGTCTACTTTTACATTATCGGCAGCATATTTTGCTTCATCTTCTGTGAAATCGTCGTATTCTACTAACTTATTATAAAGTTCACTTTTTGATTCGATAGAGTCTTGCATATATCGTTGAGCATTTTTTAATGCATTCTTTTTAAAATCCGTCTTCAAATGATTCATTGCGTAATCTGCTTCATCTTTCGTAAATTGACGCCCATCTTTAGACGTAAGTTCGTCTTCAAGTTGCGATTTTGAAGAATAAGATTGTTCACTGATATGTTTTGCTGTTTCTAACGCATTTTCCTTATAATCAATTTTTGCATGCTTCATTGCATAATTTACTTGTTCATTAGTAAATTGACCTGAATTTTCATCATTTTTAAGATAATCGGTTAGTTCTTTTTTCGAAAAATGTAAGTTATCACTACTTTCTTCTGCTGTTTTTAACGCATTTTCCTTATAATCTACATCTTTTAAATGATTAACGGCATATTTAGCTGTACTAGAATTAAATTTATCACCACTACTAGAAGTCAATTGGTTATAGATACCTTTTTTAGACATGTACATCGATTTAGCATAAGTTTCAGCACGTTGCAAAGCTTCTTCTTTATCATTCCCTCCAGCTTTACGAGAGTTACCTTCGTGTTTGGATTCATGCGTTGCATTTTCACTATCACTTGATGAAATTGAGTCTGAGACTTTCATAAAAATCACACAAGCTGCTAGTACCAATATAATTAAAATAACTAGACAGCCACAACCGGCGCCACATCCAATAAGCCAATATTTCCCTTTATTAGAACTATTGGAATCATCGTTTTGAGTTCTTTCATTATTACTCACATTTTCATATTTATCTTGATTATGTATATTGTTTTCTGGTGATTGTTCTTGGGATGAATTTGTATTATTTGGTGGCTCTTCATTAAATGCCATTAATTGGTTAACACTAATTACAATCATACATAAATTAAAATTTACATACAATAGATATAAAATTTATTTTGTGAAATTAATTTAAATTCAAGTCATTATATCGCAATTAATTTTATTTAAAACGAAAATTATGATAAAAAAACCTGTCATATACTAAATATATAGTATGACAGGTATTTAATAGAAATTATAAACGAATATCGATATCGTCAATTTGCTGTTGATATTCTTTGTATTTACTTTCGACTAACATTTGATAAGGCGTGTCGAAGAAGTCTGCAAGAATCATTGCATCTTTAAACTTAGGTTCGTGTTGGTGATTTTCCCATTCCCATAATTGATGGGGTTCATAATGTGTACCATATTTTTCGTTAATTAATTCAGTTAATTCGTTAATTTCAAGATTTCGTTTAGTTCTTAAATTAAAAAGTGTATGTGAACTCATGAAACATAACCTCCTAAAATTCAAGTTTGAATTTAAATTATTTTTTCTTACTTTCCAAGTTTATTTATTATAAGTAAGTTTTTTTAAGTCTTTTATATATAACCTAAGTTATTTTACTATACTAGTCCTGTTCACAATAATTATCAAGTCTTTTAGTTGATAATTATTAATTATGTTATCTTTATTTCAAGAAATATAAATAAAGAGGGAATTTATAATGAAACTATTTGATTCGCATTTTCATATCATTGACTTTGATTATCCGGTTAAAGAGAATAATGGCTACATACCCCCATCATTTAAGGTTAATGATTATTTAAATCATACTAAGCAATTAAATGTTGTAGGAGGTGCAATTGTATCAGGGTCATTTCAAGGGTTCGATCAAGATTATTTAATAACGGCATTAGATCAACTTCAAGGACAATTTGTTGGGATAACGCAGCTACCTGCATCGACCTCTGACGATGAAATTTTTCGATTAAATGATAAAGGGGTTAGAGGTATTCGATTTAATGTTAAGCGCGGTGGGTCTGAAGATATAGCGCTTATCAAGACGTTTGCGCAAAGGGTATATGATTTAGTTGATTGGCATACTGAAATTTATATTGAATCTAAACAATTAAAAGACTATCAAGAAATTATAAGCTCATTACCCCAAGTAACAATCGATCATCTCGGCTTGACTGTAGAGGGCTTTGAGGATTTAAAAACGTTAGTTAAACAAGGTGTTTATGTTAAAGCAACTGGATTTGGGCGTATAGAGATAGATCCCATTAAAGCCATTGAGAAACTAATTGAAATTAACCCTGAGGCCATTATGTTTGGTACTGATTTGCCCTCTACTCGAGCAAAGCGTCCTTTTAGTGAACAAGATATTGAGTTAATTCAAAAGCATTTTGATGAAGAGACACAAGAGAAGATCTTTTATAAAAATGCATTGAAATTTTATAGAATTTCAGAATGAAAATCGAATTTGTAGTAGTGGAAAACGAATATATAAATTATCCATAATTTTTATAATGAGATTTGATATAAGTTTAAATAAAATACAATAAAATTATATCCTAATGTTTATTCATATTGATGTGTGGTATATAAAAGAAGTATACAAAAATAGAAGATGTAAGGAGAGTTCTGAATATGGGCTTTATTGTTATGTTAATAGTCGGAGGATTAATCGGCTGGGTTGCCGGTATGATCATGGGTAAAGATATCCCAGGTGGTATCATCGGTAACATCATCGCTGGATTAATCGGTTCAGCAGTAGGTAGTAAATTATTAGGTACTTGGGGACCTGTATGGGGTGGCGTACCAATCATTCCAGCACTAATCGGTGCAATTATTGTTATTTTCGTTGTTTCTTTAATTTTAAAAGCATTAAGAAAATAAGAGTAATATCTAAAACAGTCTGGGATATAAATAGTATAATAATGCTATTTAGCAAATTCGCAGTAGCTGAATGAACTGAGAAGGCGTTTAAATCAAGCTTTTCTCAGTTCTAGTCATCCTTGCGGGGGTGGCCCCAACAAAGAGAATTTCACTAAGAAATTCTACAAGCAAAGCAAGCTGGGAGTGGGGCCCCAGCAAAGAGAANNGCTGGGAGTGGACGACGAATTCAAAAGAATTCTGTCCCGCTCCCTTTTTTAGTTTAATGAAATTTTAATTAATTAAAGCCTGATGGTTATGAATATCTTCAAAATCATAGTTCTTTATAATCTCGCATCCTAATGGATGTCTGCCATTATCAACATGTTGATTAACTTCTTCTAGTACTTCTAAAATTTCATATTCTGGTGTTTCAATATTAAATGAATATCTAAATATATGTCCGTGATCAGATTTAACAGTTGCCATGAGTTCGTCATTAATCATTTTATAGCCTAGCAATTCCATTATTGATTCCCCCCAATAAGTGTGATTACTTAGTTATAATGTAGCATGTAAAAATGCATGATGACAGTAATTTTACTTAAATGCTAATGATTATCATTTCGGTGTTTATTTTGTGAGGAATATTAGGAAAAGGGATTAAAATTGGGCATAAAAAGAGGGTGACGTCGGGTTAAGGCGTCACCCAGGAGTATTATGTTCATGAATATAAAAGACTTTGTAGTTATTATTAACTACACCCTTATACTACCATGTAACCGACCATAATGACAATGAAAAGTACTTAAAATATTAAAAAATTTCGTTTAGTTCTATGATTTGTAAAAGTCGTATTTAAGTTAAGTATTAAACGCTAAAGGATCGTGCTACTTTTGAAATTTTAGACTACCCGTAGACTTACATTTACAATTTAAGTATGCCATAATCTATATAATATTAAATTGAAGTGGGTGTGTATATGGAAGGCATCTTAACCTTTATTACTATTACGTTACTTATCATTATAGTGCCTGGTCCCGATTTTTTAATTGTTATGAAAAATACAATCCATTCGGGTAAAGTAAATGGGGCAATGTCAGCATTCGGTATCACTTCTGCACATATCATTTATTCGTCATTAGCTGTGTTGGGCATTATATATATCCTTACAAGTTTATACTACATATTTTTGATCATTAAAATACTTGGTGCGTGCTATCTAGTGTATTTAGGCGTACAAAGTATTCGCACCGCACGTCAGTCGATGAATTTTAATACAACTCGTATTGGCGTCGATGATGTGAGCTATTTTACTTCGTATCGTCAAGGCTTTATAAGCACTATTTTAAATCCTAAAGCACTACTGTATTATGTGAGTGTTTTACCTCAATTTCTATCAACTGGTGGTATTGAAGTAAAGTCACAAGTAGCCATTTTATCTATAATTGTCATCATCGTTATCTTAATTTGGTTTTTATTCTGTGTATTTGTATTTCAATATATTAAGTTACTATTCAGTCAACCGAAAATAAAAGCTACATTCGATTATATGGTAGGTATCATTTTAATTGGGTTATCCATTCATTTATTATTAAGCAAGAGTAGTTAAATTAAAGTAAAGGATTGTAGTATATGAAACTATATTTAGTGAGACACGGTGAATCACAATCAAATTATGACAACAAACATAAAAGAGCATATTTTTGTGGTCAATTAGATGTACCACTAACTAAAAAGGGTATTGAGGGTGCACAAAATTTAGAAAGTTATTTTAAAGAAAGACAAGTTGATCACGTCTATGTATCCGACTTAACGCGTACGCAAGAAACCTATCGCTATATCTTTCCTTATGAGATACCGACGACAATTACGTCATTGCTTCGTGAACGTTCACTTGGTGTGTTTGAGGGCGAGTATAAAGATACGTTAATGCATGATGCGAAGTATCATCGTTACTTTAATGATACGGACTATAAAGATTTCCGTCATAGTTTCACTCAAAAAGCGCCTGAGGGTGAGAGTTATAGAGATGTGTATCATAGAGTTCATCTATTCTTTGAACAATTGAATCGTCATGATGATAAAACAATTGTGATTGTAGCACATCAAGTCGTTATTCGTTGTATATTTGCATATTTCAATATGATTGATGAGGATGAAGCATTAGATTACAATGTCGACAATTGTAAGCCATACTTTTTAGAAATATAATATGTATGAAAATAATTGTTTAACAATTAAAAGAGTCCAAACCACTTATTTTAACGGATTGGACTCTTATTTTATTTATCTAATACGTCAGATTTAATATTTTTATCATCTAGGAATTTTTGGATTTTATCTTGTTGTTTACCATTCACATCACCTGCATAATGCGTAGGCACATCGACGACATTAATTGTATTTTGAGGTTCATAATTAAGTTGCTCAATACTCTTATCTACATCCGCAATCGTACTATTTAAGGCGTGGAAGTAGTTAATAATTCGCTCCGTATTTTCTTTATAACCAGAAGGTAACGTATTGTTTTTTACGAAATCTTTGAAATGTATATCGTTTTTAATGGCTAAATTTGATAAGTTGCTAAGTTTTTTGGCTTGTTCATCCGTAACGTGTGTTTGACCTGTACTTTGACGGTCAATTTGGCTTTGCATTACATATTTATTATCTAAAATATCACTATTTACATCTAAATATTTTTTAATGGCTTTATTCATTTCATCTTCAGTTAGTTTTTGATTCTTTTTATCGGAAGTGAAAATATCGCTCTCTTTCAACGCTTTAGCATTTTTAGGTGCATTAACACCATTACTATGGTGGTCTGTTGAATCATTATCCTCTTTAGGTGCACAAGCACTTAATGTTAGTAATAATGATAAAAAGAGACCTATTATTAAACTTTTCTTCATAGGTTTCTAAAATCTCCTTTATTAGTAACGCAACTATAATTTTACATAGTAATAGATTATCATTTATTGAAAAATAATTGAACGTTAAGTGCTTAAAATCACAATTATCTATGAACAATTTGTGGCATTTATCCATCTACATATTTTGTATTTCTACTATTGTATTACCTTTTGCAAACCAAAGTCTTAAATGAGTCCAAACCTGTTCTACTTGCTTGGTTAGTTTATCCTCGGGAATAGGGTACAGCATATCTCCTGCAATCATAACTTCAATAGCCATAATCGCTTCATCTAAGTCTGAAGATGAACGTAATTCGTGGAATAACATAGTCATATCCGTGTGTATCTCTTCTTTATCATCAGTAGTGAAGTAGTGTTTTATGAACGTTTTAAATTCTTTAATCACTTTGTCCGCTTTATAATATTCATGGACATCGAAAGAAAGTAACTCTTTTAATGTTTTTGGTTCATAATAATCAAGATCTAATAATTCAACATAAGTTGGGTCAATATAATGTGCCATTACTGGATGGACCAAATACCCTTGCTTAATAACTGTGAAGTGATGCATGTTTAAAGATTGAATATGGAATTTAATTTCATTGATTGATTTTGATATCTTTAATAATCGTTTTAATAATTTTGAAACGAATTGCAGTGACACGACACCATATAAATTTGTTGCTGCAGTATAAAATCTAAATAAGGTAATTTCTTTATCACTTTTATTTTGATCCTTCATTTCGCTTATTTTATATTCAACATGTGCTTCTTTTAACAAATTATTAACACTATTCGTAAATGTAGAATCTAGAAATTCATCGCTTAATAATTTTTCTAAATCATGCTCATCGATGTTTTCAACGCCCATATCTATAAGTTTGTTAATATGATTGCTATTTACATCGAATAAAAGATTCAATTCTTCATCAATATAGTCATCTTCATCTAAGAAGGGGACGTCGTTATTAATAGTCAGTAAATCGGTCAAAAGATTATCTAGCCCACCAATATCATTCACATATTGTGAAAAATGATTCATAATATCCTGTGGTATGATAATAACTTCGCTACGTATATCAAATCTTAAAATAAATAGATGTCTTTCTAAGATCTGGAAATCCATACCTAAGTATGCATTTAATGCATTGAAGTCATAATTCGTATTAACATTTTTACCAGATTTATATGTATCTACAAAGATATCTAGTATTCTACGGGGCATTCGTGCAAGTTCCTGTTTTAAAATTGAAAAATCTCGGAAGAAAGCGTCATTTATTAAATCAATAATTGAGGCCTTTTTCTTATTAGAGAAGCCTTTAATTTTATAAGAACGACAAATATCTTTTAGACTTTCTATATTATATTCAGCCATTTCCTCTTTAAGAGAAACGTTTTTATACTTTTCAATTGCTGTATATTGCCCATGAAGTTTCATAACGTAATCTTCTTCTCTGATGGTTTTTGGTGGAAAATCAGGGTACTTTTTGTTTAAAACCACTTCGTTCAACATAGTCAGTATGAGATTGTTTACGACAAACGTATCTTCTTTTACAAATGTAACAATGCCATATTTATAACAAATAGGTAACTTTTTTAATTTTCTCTTATTAATTAGAATAAGTGATTCACCATTTTTTAAAAATGTACTAATATAATTTTTCTCAGATTGACTCATCTCATTGTAAAGTCGCGTTAATGTTTCGGGTTGTGAAGCAAGTTCAAACAACATATCTGCTTTGCTGTAATAAGATGGTGGATTTACAAGTTGCTTCAAGTTACTTGTTTGTTCCTCTGAAATTAGGGATAGCGATTCATGCATAAAGAAGACCTCCAATGTTATTTATCTGTATAAGTTTAGATTATCATAGATAATATAAAAGTCACACAAAAACAGAGACCCTTACATGGGTCTCTGTTATATATGAAGATATTTGATAGGTTAAGTGGTTGATAGGGATAAGAAGCAAGGTCATAAAAACCTTACACCTATCCTTAAATAGTAATTAATTTCTAATGATATAATCGAATGCATTTAATGCCGCATTGGCACCAGCACCCATAGAAATAATAATTTGTTTATTTTTTTGGTCAGTAACGTCACCAGCCGCAAATATACCTGGAACGTTTGTATTGTTATTACGATCAATAACAATTTCGCCACGGTTATTTAATTCTACTGCGTCACCAATCCAATGTGTGTTTGGTACTAATCCAATTTGTACGAAGATACCATCTAAGCTTAATTCTTTCATCTCGCCAGTAGTTAAATCTTCGTAACTAATACCAGTTACATGATCTTCACCTAATACTTCAGCAGTTCTTGCATTCGTGTGAATGTCTACGTTTGATAGTGAACGTAAACGATCTTGTAATACTGTGTCTGCTTTAAGTTCTGATGAATATTCAAATAAAGTAACATGTTTAACAATTCCTGCTAAGTCGATAGCAGCTTCAACACCAGAGTTTCCTCCACCGATAACTGCAACGTCTTTATTTTCGAATAAAGGACCATCACAGTGTGGGCAGAAAGCAACCCCTTTATTAATTAAACGATCTTCACCAGGAATGTTAAGCTTACGCCAACTTGCACCTGTTGAAATGATAGCAGTCTTAGTTTCTAAAACAGCATCATTTTCAAGTGTGACACGGATGGCTTGATCTGTCTTCTCAATATTAGTAGCACGGATGCCTGTCATTGTATCAATGTCATATTCATCAATGTGTGCTGCGAGATTAGCTGAGAATTGAGAACCTGTTGTTTCTTTTACAGTGATAAAGTTCTCGATACCAGCAGTATCATTAACTTGACCACCAATACGGTCGGCAATAATACCAGTACGTAGTCCTTTACGAGCAGTGTAAATGGCTGCACTACCACTAGCTGGACCACCACCGATGATTAAAACATCGTAAGGGTCTTTACCTTCGAATTCAGAAGCGTCTTGTGTACTGCCTAATTTAGTTAAGATATCTGAAATGGTCATACGTCCATTGCCAAATTCTTCACCATTTAAGAATACTGCAGGAACAGCCATGATATCTTTTGATTCTTCACGGAACACAGAACCATCAATCATCGTATGCGTGATATTAGGGTTAACAACGCTCATTAGGTTTAATGCTTGAACAACATCAGGACATTTTTGACACGTTAAACTAACGTATGTCTCGAAGTTGTATTTACCTTCTAAACCTTTAATTTGATCAATGATAGATTGTTTCTCTTTAGGGGCACGACCACTAACTTGTAAAATTGCTAATACAAGTGAATTAAATTCATGACCTAAAGGAATTCCGGCAAACGTGACACCAGCTTCTTCATCAGGTTTGCTAACTGAGAAACTTGGCGTACGTTTTAATTCTTTTTCTACGATTGTAATGTGCTCAGACATTTCAGCGATTTCGTCTAAAAGTGCTTTAAGCTCTTTAGATTTATCATCAGAACCGATACTTGCTCTGAATTCTACATCGCCTTCCATAAGTCCTAAAAGTTGCTGTAATTGTTGTTTTAAATCAGCATTAAGCATTCTTTAATGCCTCCTTAAATTTTACCTACTAAGTCTAATCCTGGTTGTAATGATTCAGAACCTTCTTCCCATTTAGCTGGGCAAACTTCACCTGGATGTTGACGTACGTATTGAGCGGCTTTGATTTTATTTACTAATGTGCTTGCGTCACGGCCAATACCATCTGCATTGATTTCAGCTGCTTGAACAACGCCGTCTGGGTCAATAATGAATGTACCACGTTGAGCTAATCCAAGTTCTTCGTCTAATACGTCGAAGTTACGAGTGATTGTTTGTGAAGGGTCACCAATCATTTGATATTGGATTTTGCTGATAGCATCTGAATGATCATGCCAAGCTTTGTGTACGAAATGTGTATCAGTTGATACTGAGAATACATTTACACCTAAGTCTTGTAATTTGTCATATTGGTTTTGTAAATCTTCTAATTCAGTTGGACATACGAATGAGAAGTCAGCTGGGTAGAAACATACGACACTCCAAGAACCTTTTAAATCATCTTGGCTTACTTCTTTGAATTCGTCGTTTTTAGGATCATAAGCTTGCGCTGTGAATGGTAAAATTTCTTTATTGATTAAAGACATAACTTAAATTCCTCCTGATTATCGTGAATATTAATTAGAACTACATAATAATAATTGCTTGTTTATAATAATTCTAATTTCTTAAGTATTATTATTACATGCTATTTCTTATTCGTCAACTTAATGCACTTATAAGTGATAAAATGCTGTTTTAACATTGTTTAAACAGGTTTTTTAACACATCGTTAAGAAAATGAAGAAGTGATTAATTTTTAGTTTTTAATTTGAAAAATAGGTGTCATCATTTCTTCTGAATATCAATTAACCTTTTTCATTCTCAACTATGCATATATTTTTGATCATACAAAATAAAATAAATATAAAAAGAACGGAATGAAACCACATATAGTATGAAGATTTCATTGTTCCGTTCAATAATAATGAATAGAGTGTATAAATAATTTATTTAAGACTCAGGATAATGTTGGAACGTATGGTTAATCAATGACTTTAACTGTGACTGACCCTACTTTGTCATAGTCAGCAGTATACGTACCTTCTTCTAATTTTAAAGGAGAAATAAAGGTTCCAGAAGAAATAAATTGTCCTCTTTTTAAAGATTTGCCATGAGAATGTAATTTTTTATTTAACCATTTCACGGATTCAATAGGGTTTCCAAGCACTTCACTAGAGTGACCAGTTTCAATTTGCTGATTATCTTTGAATAATTTTAAATCAATATCTGCGAATGCTTCATAATCGAGAGGTGTGATACGTTCGCCCACTACGATGAGTCCTGTAGCAGTATTATCAGAAATCAAGTCACCTAGAGTGAAATTAGGAAACCAATCTTTATAACGTGCATCTGGGATTTCGATTCCTGGTGCGATTTTCACACTTTCTAATATGGTTTGCGTGTCAGCATCTTCAGGTAAGTCAGCAGTTAATTCAAAAATAATTTCAGGTTCTAATAGTGGCGCAAATAGTGTAGTGAGTGATACGCCATGACCATTTTCTACAACTTGATGAGATAAAATTGTACCGTAAGCTGGTTCGTTAGTATTAGCGATGGCTTGAGTTGCAGCACTTGTCATACTTACTTTATAACCTTTGATAGGAACTTGCTTCTCAGCTTGGATTTGCTGAATAAGATCATCTTGTGTTTGATAAGCTTCAGGTTCAGTGAGCGTGTGTGTGTTACTTACAAATTCAATAGGTTCCTTTGACATATATGCTTGAAATAAGGCGTTTGATACTTCTTTATTTGCTTGGATCATGCTATCTCTCCTTAAATATCTGAAAATTGTTACTATTATGATAACTATAAAATGACCATCATGCAAATGGTTTATGGAAGATAAGTAATTCTTTATAAAAGCAAAATAAAAAATAAATTGTTACGATGTAGTCAATAGGATTGAAGGAGTGGATACAATGACAGACTATGTTTACGATTTAATGAAAAAAACACCATTCGGTAAGACAATTTAAAGATAAACCGCTAAGTGATGACACAGTTAGAAAGTTGGTAGAAGCAGGTCAGAGTGCATCAACATCTAGTTATTTACAAACATACTCAATCATTGGTGTAGAAGACCCAAATATTAAAGAACAATTAAAAGAAGTATCAGGACAGCCATATGTTGTGGATAATGGCTATTTATTTGTCTTTGTTTTAGATTATTATCGTCACAATTTAATCAATGAAACTGTTGATTTTGACATGCAAACTTCTTTTGAATCAGCAGAAGGGTTGTTAGTAGGCGCAATCGATGTGGCTTTAGTGTCTGAAAATATGGCTTTGGCTGCAGAAGATATGGGTTATGGTATTGTTTATTTAGGTTCACTACGAAATGATGTTGGTCGTGTTAAAGAAATTTTAGATTTACCTGAATATGCATTTCCGTTATTTGGAATGGCTGTGGGAGAACCAGCAGAGGACGAGAATGGTGCACCTAAGCCACGTTTACCGCTTGATCATGTATTCCATAAAAATGTTTATAATAGTAATGCGAAAGAACAAAGAGAAGCAATTCAAAAATATGATGAGACAGTTAGTAACTATTATAAAGAACGAACGAATGGAAAACGCCAAGAAACATGGTCAGAACAAGTCGCTGGGTTCTTAAGTGGAAAAACACGTTTAGATATGTTAGAAGAATTGAATAAATCAGGATTAATGAAGAAATAATTGAGTTTTTAATAAAGAAAGCGTAGCTAACGATTACAATGGTTTGAAATAAACACAGTAACGTTTGAGCTACGCTTTTTAAAATATGAATTAATTTGTTGATAAATCTCCATATTCGTTTGAGTTAAACTTATCTTTGTCCATATTACCAGTCAGCTTAGCTGTACCAGTACCTGCTAATATTGAATCATTAACGTTCAATGCAGTACGTCCCATATCGATAATGGGTTCGATTGAGATAAGTACCCCTGCAAGTGCTACTGGAAGGTTTAAGGTTGATAATACGAGGATAGATGCAAATGTTGCACCACCACCGACACCAGCTACACCAAATGAACTGATAATAACAACGCCAATTAAAGTAAGTATAAATGGTAGATCAATATCTACGTTTGCAACTGGTGCCACCATGATAGCTAGCATCGCAGGATAAATACCTGCACAACCATTTTGACCTATGGATAAGCCAAATGATGCTGAGAAATTAGCAATCCCATCTGGTACACCTAATCGTTGCGTTTGCGTTTGAATGTTTAATGGTAATGCACCCGCACTTGAACGAGAAGTGAATGCGAATACAAGCACTTCGAATGTTTTCTTAACGTAACGAACTGGATTGATACCCATAATTGCTAATAATATTAAATGGATAATGTACATTGTGATTAATGCTGCATATGATGCAATCATAAATTTACCTAATGTCCATATCGCTTGGAAATCACTTGTAGAGATTGTTGATGCCATAATCGCAATGATACCGTATGGTGTGAGTCTTAATACAAATGTCACGATAGACATGACCAATGAGTAAATTGCATCAATACCACGTTTTAATAAACTACCACTTTCCGGTTGCTTGCGAGCCACACGTAAATAAGCAAAGCCTACGAAAATCGCAAAGATAACCACTGCAATTGTAGACGTTGTTCTCTGACCAGTGAAATCTAAGAATGGATTACTTGGTAATAATTCTAGAATTTGTTGTGGTAACGTATTAGCAGTTATATCTTTCGCTTGATTACTAATTTCGCTTCCTCTTGAATTTTCTGCACTGCCTAAATCAATGCTTGAGGCATCGAGGCCAAATACAATGGCATAAAAAATTCCTACGATAGCAGCAATAGCTACAGTCCCAATTAAAAACATAAAAATATAAGTACCGATTTTAGCGAATTTATCACCAATTTGTATTTTACTGAATGCTGATACGATTGAAATGAAAATCAGTGGCATTACAATCATCTGTAGTAATGCAACATAGCCATCTCCTACAATACTGAACCAATCTGTAGTTGTTTCGAGTACTTTAGAGTTGGCACCATAAATGAGATGTAAAGCAATTCCAAACACGATGCCCAATCCTAATGCGGTAAACACTCTTTTAGGAAATGAGACATGTTTTTTAGCCATTATAAATAACCCAATTAAGAATACAATCATAATGACAATATTAATAACTGTAAAAAAAGTCCCCATAATGAATCTCCTTATAATATTCTAATTCCGACATACTTTATAAGGATAATACTATTTATTTTATATTTCAATACTTTGAAATAAAAAGTATAAATTATAAGTTTTTGAAAAGACACAATAGCTAATTAAATTAAAATAATTTAAAGTTTTAAAGGCTCTATAATAAATTGTACTGATGACAAAATTCATCAGTCCAATTTTTATGTTTTGAATACAAAAATGGCGCAATCACCTCTATAATTATTAGTAACCACA
>NZ_JAESLA010000033.1:0-35258 GCF_017892405.1 Staphylococcus sp. GDY8P85P
CCACAAAAGATGAAGAACCAATATAGAAAAGAAAGTGATGAATAATGTCTATTGTAAAAATTCAAGGAGTGAAAAGATTAGATAATGCAATAAATAATGAAGTTGACACAAAATTATGTCATCTTGGTAAAATAAGTGTCAAATAAGGAGCCATTTTTCTTTCTTTTTTGTAGATAGACATTGTTAAACCAACAAAAATTAGCAATCCATTTTATATGCTAATTGGATTGCTAAAAGGTTTGTTATTTTATGTTTTGTACTATTAAACTTAACCCGTTAGATAATGGCACGCTACCCTCTTATATTCATTCAGTATGAAGTAACAATTGATCTAAATCCATTATTTTAATTTTCTTTTTCGGTAACCGTTTGATCAATCCAAGTTCTTCTAGATTAGTAAATTTACGGCTGATTGTTTCTGGTGTGGTACCAAGATACGAGGCTAAATCCTTTTTGGACATTGGTAAGATAATCGTTGGACTATTGCCACTTCCCTTTTCAACATTCTCAGCTAAAAAGGATATAATGCGGGTTTCTACATTTTCAATCGCTACTTGTGTGGTTTGTTTTTCAGAATCCTTCAAACGCATAGTTACTTCTGACAGTATTTTTAATGAGATCTGCGGATATTTCACCAAATACTCTTGTAAATCCTCTCGTTTAATTAAACAAATGGATGTATTTTGTAGTGCTTCCGCATAGTTCTCATGAATACTTCCAGGTTGGAAAATAGCGACTTCACCTGTAAAATCACCGGGATTTAAAATGCGAACAAGTTGTTCTTTTCCAGAATCCGATAAGCGATAAATCCGAGCCTTACCCGAATTGATAATATATAAGGTATCATCTTCCTCATCTGCACGGAATAACATTTCCCCTTTTTGTAGATGAAGTGTCTTGGCAGATTCCGCAATCAAATCCATTTGTGAGTCTTTCAAATGGTTAAAAATAGGAACAATACGAATACATTCTGCATGTCCATGTTGGTGATGACAACATTGGTTTTGTTCCAAAATAACCTCTCCTTTTTATAAAAAGCCTAAGAGGGCATCTTAGGCTTCCTTTCTATTCACTCGATTAAGCAGGTTTTACCTTTGATTTGACAACAGGATATCCTAAGTCTTCAATTGCCTTTTCGATATCGTTAATAGCGACTGCTTCTGAATCAAAATCTACTTTTACTTTACTTGCATTGAACATTACTTTCAAGCTATCTTGATTCACACCGTTTATTCCTTTCACCGCATTTTCAATCTTTTGCATACAAGATGGGCAAGATAAGGTTTCTAATTGAATCGTTGCTTTTTGCATAAATCATTTCCCCCTTCATTTTTTAACGACCGTAAACCAATCTATTCTTTTGTTTTTGAGTTACTTTAAGCCTGATATGCTTTATCTACTTCTGATAACATCTCGAATGTGCCTGCATACGTTTCACATACATCTCCAGGAATGGTGTAGTTGTCTGTGATTTTTCGTAATTGAGCAAATTCAGCATCTAAGTCAGGTTTGTTCGTACCTGCGTCTTTTACTTTTCCACTAATTGTTTCAAACAATTCACGTACTTCAAAGGCTTCTGGGTGATTCTTACCATGGGCCCGTGTAATTGCAGTGGTGTATAAATCCAGTTTTTCAAAATGGTTTGTTATTACTTCGTTAAATGTTTGTTCAGACATTATTATTTCCCTCTTTCTATATATAATTTTTGTTATGTGTGTTTGTCTTAGGCAGATTTTACTTTTGATTTAACAACGGGATATCCTAAGTCTTCAATTGCCTTTTTGATATCGTTAACGGTGATCGTTTCTGAATCAAAATCTACTTTTACTTTACTGGCATTGAATAATACTTTTAAGCTATCTTGATTAATCCCATTTAATCCTTTCACCGCATTTTCAATCTTTTGCATACAAGATGGACAAGATAATGTTTCTAATTGAATAACTGCTTTTTGCATGAATTATTTCTCCTTTCATCTTATCTTTGACTTTTTTGTTTTCCCTCTTCTTCTTTACAATTTAAGTATAGCTGAGGTTCAACGAAATGAAATTGACGCAAATCAAGTTTCAAGAAAAAGTAGGGGAGTATTTTGTTCTTCCTACCTGAATACTTCCCCTTTATCATTCGTCAAGACCGCTTTCTATTAAATTTATCCTCTCAAACGGTATCGAAGCAATCTCATACCATTCAAGATGACTACTAAGATACTTGCTTCGTGAACCAACATCCCGATTGACATATTCATCCATTCACTAAATAGTAGGCTAGCAAGTAAGATTAATACCACACCAACTGCTATGGCGATGTTCTGTTTCATGTTTCTTGAAGTTGATTTTGTTAAGCCTAATGCGTGTGGTAAACGACTAAAGTCAGAATTCATTAAAACAACATCTGATGTTTCAATTGCAACATTTGTTCCACTTCCCATGGCGATTCCGATATCTGCTAAGGCTAATGAAGGACTATCATTCACTCCGTCACCGACAAAGGCAATGATCCCGCCTTCTGCTTGCATTTTTTCGATATAAGCAGATTTTCCTTCTGGAAGCATATGACCGTGTGCTTCTGTTAACCCAAGTTCTCGAGCAACTAAATCTACGGTTCCTTGGTTGTCCCCAGAAAGAACGACAAGGTTTTTGACCCCTAGTTTTTTCAGTTTTTGAAGATCTTTTTTAACACCTGGACGGATTTGATCCCGAATACCCATCAGAACGTTTAATTCTCCGTCGACCGTAGTTAACACAAGAGAATTCCCATTTTTCTCAAAGCGTTCGACGTCTTTTTTAGCTTTTTCGCTTAATTTCACATTTTCCTTTTCCATTAATGCTACGTTACCAACGGCTATACGATGAACACCTATTTTTGCTACAATTCCGCCACCTTTAACGACTTCGGTTTCTTCAACAGTAGAGAAAGTTGTCTCGCCAATATCCTGTAGGACAGCTTTCGCTAGTGGGTGGTCCGATTCACGCTCCACACTTGCTAAATATCCTAGAACCTCTTCAGTATTTTTTCCGTAAAATTCTTTTTCGGCAACTTCAGGGTTTCCTACTGTCAATGTTCCTGTTTTATCAAAAACGATAGTATCTACTCTGCTAAAGTCATTGATAACTTCACTACCTTTTAAGAGGACACCATTACGTGCACCGTTTCCGATACCGGCAACGTTGGATACAGGAACCCCGATAACTAATGCACCTGGACATCCTAAAACAAGAATCGTGATAGCTAGTTCAATATCTTTTGAGAAAAACCAAACAATAAAACCAAGGACTAACACAGCTGGTGTATAATATTTAGAGAATCGGTCAATGAAACGTTCTGCTTCTGATTTGGAATCCTGTGCCTCTTCCACTAATTCGATAATTCTACCAAATGTTGTATCTTCTCCAACGCGATCAGCTCGAATTTGGATCGTTCCATTTTCTAAGATAGATCCTGCAAATACTTCAGAATCAACCTTTTTACTTACAGGTAAAGATTCTCCAGTAATACTTGCTTCATTAATGTGACCTTCACCAGTTAACACTGTTCCATCTACCGGAACTTTTGCACCCGTTTTAACTAATAAAATATCACCTTCGTCTACATCATTGACATCTACTTCTTCAAATTCTCCGTTTTCCATTTGCTTTAAAGCACTTTCTGGTGCCAGCTCTGTTAATTCTTTAATGGCAGAACGTGTTTTGTTCAAGGTACGTTGCTCCAAGTATGAACCAAATAAGAATAAGAAAGTAACGATGGCTGATTCCTCATAATTTTGAATCAATACTGCCCCAATAACTGCAATGGTAACTAAAACATCAATACTGACAACTTTTACTTTTAATGCCTGATAGGCTTGGATTGCAATCGGCGCCACACCAAGAATGGATGCAATGATGAGCGACCAATTGAAAATGGCCATGTTGTCTAAGGAAAATCGTCCGAAGAATGCAAGTGCAATCAAAATTGCACTGACCAGTGTAATGGAATTCTTTTTACTTAATATATATCTTTGCATGTTGATTCCCTCCAATTTCATTTGTATTCCTTGTTGATGACTCTAGTATAGGATGTTTCTATAAAATAAAAATTGATTAGTATCAAGTTCTATTGTAAAAGTGAAAAATTATAAAAGAACAGCAAAACAAATCTAACTGTTTTACTGAATAACTCTTATATATTATCGAACATACAATAAAGATGTCTTGGTTTTGAGTGTCCTGTTTTTTACTACACGGTAGGATTGGCTTAATATCAACCTTTACTCGTTTTTTAGCTATTTCTACTGTTATTAAAGGCGTTGCGCGAACGTTGCTTTGTAAAAGAACCGAAAAATAATAGATTATAAGTCAGAGAGGAGTTAGCTATGGATATTGGTTCGAAAATAAAAACTAAAAGAAATGAATTGAATTTAACTCAACAAGATCTAGCTGAAAAGGTGTTTGTTACGCGACAAACGATTTCTAAATGGGAATTGAGAAAAAGTACACCGGATTTAATTAGTTTGAAATTGTTAGAGAAAGCATTAGTTGCTGACTTCTTCGAAAATGAGATGGTCAGTCAATCGGAAGGAGCAAAATCAATGAATAAAAAAATACAATTTAAAGATATTCTTTTTACTTTGTTACTCGGTTTATCATATCTACCCTTACGCATTTTATTTACCTTCTATGAAAAGCATCGATCATCAAAATTTTCAGCCTATATTGTTAAACCTGCTTTTATCGCTTTATTTATTTATTTCATTGCAAGTATTCGGTCAGAATTTCTCTTTTCAGTAACTCTTGTAACAATAGCTCTTTACTTTGCCTTCACTCTTTATCATGAAGCTTAATTGGTCAGTTATTGATGAAAAAAAGCAACAATTCTTGTTAAAAATTGAGATGAAAATTCTAATTGTTCACTAAAAGAACTTTAGCAATATAGTTCCTTTAGAGAACAATTATCCAGTTAAGACTACTGATTGACTTAGCAAATGAAACAGAATTAGCACAAGGATATGTACCTTTTTATGAAAGATATATACAAACCTTCCACCCAACATTTTTTGAATACGATCATCTGGTAGGCTTTTCTGACAAGCTAGATGAAAAGATTTTAGAAGTAAATAAAATAGATATTAGAAATGTAGATCAGCTAGAAGATAAACTTATGAAAGTTCTAGAAGTGTTAAATGAGTATAGGAAAGATAGTCCTGAATAGAAATCTAACGCCCTACTGTTGTTTTGACACCACCATAAAGCCAACAGGAAAGATTTATTAGCTTAATAGTGGGGGTTAACTTTATGAAGCATTTAAATCGTTTCTAAGAGCTTCTGATTATCTAAATATATAAATATACCTACACAACAAACAAAGCCAAACAAGAAGGCATATAACAAGTTATAGAGTTTATTTTATCTCTTTCAATCATTCAGTCTTTCAATCTCTTTTATATCAAGTTCTTTTTCTTCCAGATGATTTTCATCTACTGTATTTAGATTTTCTTGCTCTTGATAGAATGAATGACTGTTAATATTAAAACTATTAATATTAGAACTGTTAGTATTAGTTCTGTTAGTAATAAAGATGTCTTGGTTTTGAATGTCCTGTTTTTTAGGGAACGGTAGGATTGGCTTAATATCAATGATGCTAGACTGAATAACGGACACAGTAAATTGATAATAAATTAAGCTATAATGAAAGTAATCAATTTACAGGAGTGTTCGTTATGTCTAAAAGAAAATATGATCATAGCTTTAAAATGGAAGCAATTCAGTTAGTAGAATCTGGTAGAAAAGCAACAGAAGTTTCAAGAGATTTAGACATCCCTATTCAAACATTAACCAAATGGCTAAGTGTTTATCGTAAAGAAGGTGAAAAAGGATTTGTTGGTAGTGGTAGACGTACCCCTAAGAAACAGTCTGAAGTTGATCTACAAAAAAGATTAAAAGAGCTAGAAGAAGAAAATAAGATATTAAAAAAGGCTCTATGCACATCTTTGCCAAAGACCAGAAGTAATATACAGGTTTATTGAAGAACACCGACATGAATTTCGTGTTATAAAGATGTGTGAAGTGTTAGGTGTTTCAAAAAGTGGCTATTATGGTTGGAAGAATCGTAAACCAAGTAAACGTACAATTAGACATGATGTATTGAAAAAACATATTTATCAAATTTATATTCAAAGTCAAAAACGTTATGGTAGTCCTAAAATTACACAAGTACTAAGAAGCAAAGGATGTACGGTCACACAAAGAACAGTCAGTAAGATAATGAATGAATTAGGTATTAAATCAAAACGCTATATACGATATAATATGTAAGAAGATTTTTATTTTTCAGACAGCCTTAAAAAAATCAAAACGGAAGGATTTTTATCTTGTTCAACTACTTATTTACAAACAGGCAGGGGCAGTTTCTCGTTGCAGGGATTATCTTTATAATCCTCGGATTTGCATTGATGCCGGTAGAGGGTATCTACAGTTCCATTGCGTTTTACATCGCAATTTTCTTTCTCGGTTTCTATGCATCCAAGAATGCGGTCATCGAGACGATTAGAGAACGTTCACCAAACGTTGACTTACTGATGATTCTTGCTGCTATTGGTGCGGTCATCATCAATTATGAGTCAGAGGGTGCACTGTTACTTCTAATCTTTGCGGGTGCTGAAGTGCTTGAGAACTACGCGACTAGTAAATCCACAAAAGCCATTTCTGAACTGATGTCCCACCTTCCTTCAACAGCAAGTAGAATCGGGGCTGATGGAGAAATTACGGAAATTCCTACAGAAGAACTGATCCAAGGCGATATCGTCCTTGTTGCTAAAGGGGAACAAATCCCAATCGATGGACAGGCAGACCGTCAAGTATCGGTTAACGAAGCAGCGCTGACAGGGGAATCTGTTCCGGTTGTAAAAGAAAAGGATGAAGAAGTTTTTGCCGGTACGGTAAACGATGGCAACTCGTTTAGATTAACTGTAACGAAAACGAGTGATGATACGATCTTCTCGAATATCGTGCGTATGGTTGAAGAAGCACAGCAAAGACCATCGAAACTATCGAAAACCATCGATCGAATTGAATCGAAATATGTAATCTCTGTTTTAATCGGGGTACCGGTGTTTATCGCTATCCTTTACTTCTTTAATAATTTAGGATTTGAAGAATCATTCTACCGTGGAATGGTCATGCTGACAGTAGCAAGCCCGTGTGCGCTCGTTGCATCGGCAACACCAGCGACACTGAGTGCGATTAGTAACGGTGCGAAAAACGGTATTCTGTTTAAAGGCGGTGCCGCGATGGAGGCACTGAGCACGATGGACATTCTATATAGTGATAAGACAGGAACACTCACATACGGTGACTTCGTCGTTGAAGAATACGCAGCTGATGAAGATACATTAAAAGAAGTGGTAACGATTGAACAACACTCGAGTCACCCGATCGCAGAAGCGATTGTGAAGAAGTTTAAAACTTTAGATTTAGATAGTGTCGATGACAGTGAACCGGTAGAAGAAATCGTCGGCAGCGGAATGAAGAAAGGCGATATCATCGTCGGTAAACCCGATGCATTTAAAGACTACACAGACCCATCGAACTACAGAGATCAAATCATTGCTGGAAACACGAATATCTTTGTCGGAGAGAGTGGACAAATTACTGGATACTTCTCGCTGGCAGACCAAGTCCGTGATGAAGCAGTACATGCCGTTGAAAACTTCCAGAACTCTGACATTGAAGTCGTACTCTTAACAGGAGATAATGAAACTGTTGCAGAAAAAGTTGCTGGAGAAGTGGGCATCACAGACTACACCGCATCATGTCTCCCTGAGGACAAAGTACGCTTTGTAAATGAAAGTCAGAAGAAGAGTAAGATTGTCGGGATGATTGGAGATGGAATCAACGACGCACCCGCACTGGCAAACGCTGATATCGGTATTGCAATGGGAAGCGGATCATCCGTTGCGATGGAATCATCAGACGTCGTAATCGTTAAAAACAACTTACAAAAACTATTCTATAGTTTCATGTTAAGTAATCGACTCAATCGCATTATTTTAGCAAATATTATCTTCTCTATTAGTGTGATTGTTATACTTGTATTATTAAATATATTCGGACTCCTAAATCTACCAACAGCAGTGCTCTTCCACGAAGGATCAACGATACTCGTTATCCTAAACGGATTAAGACTATTAAGAGCGAAATAATAGTATATTTATCTACTGTAAAGAGGAATACACCTTGTATAAATCAATATTGCTCGCTGCAGACGGTTCGGAAAACAGCCTGAGAGCAGCAGAAGAATCAGTTTTCCTAGGCTCAGACGAATCGAGTTTCGTTAATGGACAGGTCTTGCAGTAGACGACGGAGGGACTGCATACTAAGGAAATTAAATGAGACATAAAATAAAGGAAGCCATTTCTGGCTTCCTTTTAATCTTAATTAAACTTCGCATCACTTATGATAACTCTCTGATTATCACACCCAAATTTAACTAAAAACCGCATCATCTACCGATAAGCAGAAGCTTACCACAAATAAAACTAAAAAATAGATTGTATATAACTTATTTGGAAATAAATTGTGAATAATATGGTTCAACAAGCTAGTTAAACAATACTACATATATTAAAATTCAAACAAGGTACCAGTAAAACTATGTATTAACAAGCTAGTTTGATGTTATCTAAAAGAAATCGATATAAATTAGGAGCCTTACATATTTCACAATATATGATTACTGTATATTATAATAAGTTGATTATACTTCTGTTTTTATTACAACTAGTATATATAAAACCAAAACAAACAATGTTGAATACCAAAAGAATATGTAAAAATAACAAATGAAAACTCATAAAAAATATTATATCGTTAGGGTTCAAACTAATAAAAGTTTGGTTGTTATTCTGAAAAAAATGCAACATTATAAAATTAAAAATGGTATAGTACAATAATTAATATTTAATAGTCTTAAATTCTTAATATGAGAAAATTTTAACAAAGTCTAAATTTGTAGTAACTTAATCTTAATAACAACCACATTATAAAAGATTGAAACAGGACATATATTTTTGCATTTTTAAGTATTGCTTAAATTCCTTGTGTTTGTAATTCCCATAATTTTTTATATTCCCCATTTAATTGTATTAACTGTTTATGATTACCTTGTTCTTTTACTTTTCCTTCTTTCAATACATAAATTAAGTCCGAGTTTTTTATTGTACTTAATTTATGAGAAATAATGATAACTGTTTTACCTTTTTTAGTTAGTGCGTCTATATGTTGAATTATTTTATCTTCTGTTGAGCTATCTAGAGCACTAGTTGCTTCATCAAAAATATAAATATCTGGATTTTTTAAGAATGTTCGAGTTAAGGATAGTCGTTGTGCTTGACCACCTGAAAGATTTGCTCCTTCTCTTTCTAACATGGTTTGAAATTTACTAGGTAATTTATTTATAAATTCATAGGCTTCTGCTAAACGTGCTGCTTCTATCATTTCTTCATCACTTTTATTTTTATTACTACCATGTAATAAATTATTTTTAATTGTATCAGCGAATAAAAATGTATCTTGAGACACGTAGCCAATATGTTGTCTTAATTCTGAAAGATCAATATCTTTGATATTATTGTGATCAATTATAATTTGTCCTTCAGGTACAGAGTAATAATTATTAATTAATTTTCCAATTGTAGATTTACCACTACCACTTTCTCCAACTATTGCGACTTTTTGTCCTTTTTTTATACTTAAATTAATATTTTTCAATACTGTATTTCGAAAACCATATTGAAAGCTTAAATTTTCTAGCTTAATTTCATTTTCAAAATTGAAAGCATGATTTGATTGAAGTAGTACTTGTTCAGTTTCTAAATCTGTAATCTCTGCTATACGTCTTGCAGCTACAAAAGAAGATTGTACTGTTGGTTGAATATTAATTAAACGTTCAATTGGATCAAGATAAAAGATAGTTAAAGCATTAAAAGCTAAAAGACTTCCTAAAGACAGTTGGTTATTCATCACTAAATAACTTCCTATCCATAAAATGACAAGACTAATCGTTAATTTAAGAAAATTATTGATTGATAATTGCAGATTAGATAAATTTCCTAACTTTAATAAGTTTTTGATTAAATTATTAAACTTAGAGTTTCCGCCTTTAAATCTATCTTTTTCAGATTGATAACTTTTAATAGTATAGCTCCCATCAAATGACTCTATTAAATATGAACTTAATTCTGCATTGTTTTCCGCTACTTTTTGATTATAATGTTCAAATGGTTTTCTTAATGCATAACTACAAATTATAAAAAATGGAATAAATATTAAGGTAATTAAAAGTAATAATGGACTTTGCATATAAAGTAATATTCCACCTAATATAACCATAAAAGTGTCAACAAGTAAGGTGATTGTTGAAGAAGATAATGCTTCTCGAATCTTAGATGTATCCATAAACCTTTGTAATATTTCGCCAGATTTACGTGTATCAAAAAAATTTATAGGTAGATGAAGTACATGATAAAAATAATTTTTCATTAAATTCACATCTATTTTTAAACTGAGTCTTAAAATAAGCTGATATCTTAAATAAGTTATAAATGCATTTATTATGTATAAGATTAATATACCAAAACTAATAATATGTAAATTTTTAACAAAATTGGATGGAATAATATTGTCTGTTAAAATTTTAAAATAAATTGCTCCCGTAATACCTACAAAATTAATTAATAAAGAAATAAAAGAAATTAAAGTTAGTTTTCCATAGTTCTTTTTAAAAATATCTGTGAATACTTTATAGTAAGAAGGAGATTCATTTTGTTCAGAAAAGGTATCCAATTTTTTCGTTAATACTACAATATTAGTCCATATATTTTGAAATTCACTAGCAGATAACTTGTATTTCCCTTTAGCTGGATCAACGATGTAAAACATATTGTTCTTTATATTTTCTACAATAACAAAATGGTCATATCCCTGTTTATTAATAACATGAGCAATTATTGGTAATTGAACTTCTTTTAAATTTTCTATTGATTCTGCTTCTACACCAGTTAGTTCAATTCCAATCTGCTCTCCTGCTTTTACTAATCCATACAGATTGGTGCCTAATTTATCCGTTTTTGCGTACTCTCTTAATCTTGGAATAGAAACTCGTTTCCCATAATATTGAGAAATCATAGCTAAACATGTTGGTCCACAATCTTTTTCATCATATTGCTGAATGAACTTTAGTTTCCTCGCCAATTTATCGACTCCTATTCTTTATATATTAAAAATAGTGGGGAAGTTTAAATATCCCCACCATTCTTAAAAAATAATAATGTTTATTATTTTTTAGGTTTTTTTGTAATAATTGGTAACACTTCACGAGTTGCTTTACCAATATCTCTCCAAACATCGCCGCCATTAATGTTTTTTAATTCATTTGAGTTTAAAGTTTTCATAATCTTTCTTTTCCCTCCAATGCTTTAAATTATCCATTTGCGAAACCGTCTGCGAACGATCTAAAGCCGCCTGCTGCTTTACCAGTAATTCTACCAGCCCAGCCAGACTTGCTAGTATCTCCTTCCCAGTCACTTAAGCCATCTTTAAAGCCTTCTGTGAAATCGTTACCGCCATTGATATTTTTTAATTCATTTGAGTTTAAAGTTTTCATAATCTTTCTTTTCCCTCCAATGTTTTAAATTATCCATTTACGAAATTAAAGATGAATGAGATGATAAATAGTTACCACCATTAATATCTTTGAGAATACATAAATTTAAATTACATATCTCTAAATATTAATGTACTTAAAGATTATCTTAAGTAATTTAATTAACAATTAATATGAGATTAAATAGTATTAAATTTCTAAATATTTTATCTATTATGTAAGTTACTAATATTTAATTAATATATACATTAATTTTTATTAGTATGAGAGAAGACTTTGAAAATGACTGCTCATAAATTGATAAACTATAACCGATATTTAAGAACTATACATAGTGAAAATTAAAAACCTAATTAAAGCGATCGTTATTATTAATGACGAATTGTAATATTAAGTGCAACACTAATAAAATTTCAAAAAAAAGGCCCATGATTGGCACTTTATTGTAAGATGTTAATAACCACAAAAACACATACAAGGGGTGCCAATATGAGCTACATTCATCTTACAATAACTGAGCGTGCAAGTATAGAGATTCTTAGGAAAGAAAATTATTCTTTAAGAGCTATTGCCAAACGATTAAACCGTTCGGTTTCTACCATTTCTCGCGAAATTAAAAGAAATAAATTCAATCATAATTATGTTGCTGAAACAGCTCAAACTAATTATGAAACTCGAAAAAAGAATTGTGGTCGTCCTTCCAAATTAACAAATGAACTGATCAACACAATTATCCATCATCTAAAATTACGTTGGTCACCTGAACAAATAGTTGGCAGATTACTTCAAAACAACATATGCTTTAAAACAATTTACCGATGGATTAATGCTAATTCATTTGGTTTAGATTTGTTTCCTTATTTAAGACAAAAAGGCAAAAGACAACGACCTACAGAAACCCGAGGACGTTTCAATGTTGGCAAACCGATATCCCAACGTCCTAAGAATATCAAAAAACGTAATTCTTTTGGCCACTGGGAGGCAGATACAGTTGTTTCAAGCAGAGAGAAAAGTAAAGGCTGTTTGGCTACTTTCGCAGAAAGAAAATCTCGCTATTATATTTGTTTTCTAATGCCTGATCGTTCTTCTAAATCAATGGAAGTAGCTATAAAACAACTTATTTCATCTTTGCCTAACAATGCTGTAAAAACGATTACTGTAGATCGTGGTAAAGAGTTTTCATGTTACAAAAATATTGAATCTCAATTTGAGGTCGATATCTATTTTGCTGATCCATATTCTGCTTGGCAGCGTGGAACTAATGAAAATTCTAATGGATTACTTAGAGAATTTTTCCCTAAGAAAACAGACTTTGCAAAGGTAACACAAGAAGAGTTGGATTATGCTTTAAAGTCTATAAACCATCGTCCTAGAAAGTGTCTTAATTGGAAAACATCTTATGAAATTTTAAATTCTGAGTTGTTGCACTTAAATTGACAACTCAACATATATACTAACCTTTTAGGTAGGTGACAGTAATCGTCAGGGTAGCGTTCTAATCGATTTTGATGCATTTCAGCACTTTTAACGTAATTAGTGAGCGGTAAGACTTCGGTCGCTATAAGATGATGATCTTCAATCGCATCAATAAAGGCTTGTGCTTCTTTAAGGTGTTTAGGATATTCACTATATAAACCAGTTCTATATTTTAAACCAATATCTTGACCTTGTTGATGAACGCTGTAAGGATCTATGATTTCGAATAGATAACCCATTAAGTCAGTAACTGATACTTTGTCAGGATCAAATTCTGTTTTAACAGCTTCTACGTAACCATCGTATTCTCCGTCTAAAGTATTCGTAATGCCGTTTGCTCTTCCACTAGTCGTATTGATAACGCCAGGCAGTGTGCGAATATATGCCTCTACACCGTATAAACAACCTCCAGCTAAATAAACGGTTTCCATAAGTTTCACTCCTTTAATTGATAATCATTCTCACTTAAAATAATAACGAATTAGATTTGTTTATTCAAATCAGAAGTGGTATTAATACATCATTCAAATGGTTGTCTTCATATTACAAAAGCTACCATGTTATATGGATAACTCAATAATTAAATAAAATTTATTAAATGATCCTTAAATTGAAAATAAAAAATATGTTAATTATTTCGAGATATGATCATCTGATTACTTCTAATTTATGAATTTTTTAAATTAATTTTATAAATAGGTTATAAACGGTCATATTATGTCACTCTAAATTTATATATTTATATAGTAAATAAAAAAATTAATGTGAGGTAATTAAATGAAAAAAATATTTATAATTTGTGTGACTATGCTTTTTATTTTAGCTGCTTGTGGAAATAAAGCAGATCGCATGAGTAATAAGAAAGAAGTATCATTTGGAGAAATGATGAATAGTCGTACAAAATGGTTTTTTGTAGTAAGTGGGTCAGAGGATTCTATTGGTAAAGATAATTTAGTCCAAACAATTATAAAATCTCATAATGGGGAAATTACTACATATAATTTAAATAATACGCCTTTATTTGATGATGGAACAATGAATGATATTACTCTAGGTAAGATTAGTAAAATGTCTGATAAAGAAATAGAAAAAGCAGCTGAGAAGGGACATAAAAGAACTATTAATAATCAAGGAATATATTCTCTGGCTTTATCTAAATATTTAAAAGGAGAAAATGTTTCTGACAGTGATGCTATAACTGAAGATTATAAGTTTGTAACTAAAAAGGAAAGAATTGGAAAACATACTATAGACGGTGATACTACTGAGTTCTCTCAAAATGATTACGATAAGAGTATGAAATATGTTAAAGAGGCTCAAAAAGAAGCAGATGATATATTTGAAAAAACAACTAAGCCTTATAAATTGAATATCAGAGTAACATCAGATGGTTCAGGAAATGAAACTACAAAAGAAGAATTTAATATTGGCACATTTGGTTATAGCTCATTTAATTTTTTCCAAAGTACTGGTGCACGTAGCAAACAAGATGTATTAGATTTATTAAGTGGAAATTATACGCCAGTTCATGATAGTTATGAATCATATAGTGGAGGAGGAGTTAAAAAAATATACGACACAAATTTTGCTTATATGGATAGTACTGAAAGTTCTGGAGATAAGTTAGTTACTAAAGTTGGAGATAAAGTAGAATCGGTCAAAAATGACAAGCCAAACACTAAATATGTCAAAGAGAAAAATGATTAAGATTACTTATAACTTTAATTTTTAATAAAAACAAGGGATTGATTAAATGATAAGAAATTATTTTTCTACACCAAAAATGCCACTATTTTTTTTCTATACTCCTTATACACTTGTATATATAGTCAAATTTATATTTATGGCACAAAACGATATAACAAGTTGGCTTGACTGGCTATGGAATATAGTAATATTTTTACTTGGTAGTTATACTTATGCTTGGTTAAGTTCGTATATATTAGATACAAAAGAAAATAGACTAATACGTTTCTTTTTTGCGAAAAGTGTTATATTTAGAAAAGACTTTGGAACTCTTGCTAAAATGTCATTTGATACTCATCGCCAGACAAATCGTACTTTAAAGTTTAAAACTGAGGGGGATAGAGTGCGTTTTCGTGAATCTTTTGAAACATATATTAAAGGAGCTTTTTTCAGTTTTATAATAGTTGTTGTTGTTAAGTTTATTTTAGCATGGGTACTTCATCCAATATTTTGGGTTTCAATTATTATCCATCCAATTATTATGAAAAAATATCGTCAGAAAATATCAGAACAATTGGCAAGTGAATAGTGTAAAAAGAGATGGGAGCAAATCATATTTGTGGTTGCTCCCATCTCTTTTTATATACTCGTTATATCAACATTTCTGATGATATTAAACTCAGTTTCAATTAAATCTTCATCAAATAATCTATTAGACTGATTCTTTATAATTTCATCATTAAAATTTCTTACAAATCTTGCATTACTGTTGATCTTTTGTGTTTTAAATACGGATTTAAGTTTATCCTCATAAACTTTTTCATTAAAATCATATTCATTCAGTAATTTTTTACCAATTAAACATAATTCATAAATAGTATAGTCATCAAATATAATTTCATTTTTTATTCTAGATTCTAACCCGGGATTTATACTCATTAGTTCATCCATTTCTTTAGGATAACCAGCGAATATTATCATAATGTTCCCTCTATTATCCTCCATAAATTTTAAAATGGTTTCAATAGCTTCCACACCGTAGTCATTTTCTGATTTGCTATACAGTGTATATGCTTCATCGATAAATAAAACGCCGCCTAATGCGGATTTCAAAACTTTTTCGGTTTTGATGGCTGTTTGCCCAATAAAACCAGCAACTAAATCTTGCCTTGTGACCTCTACAAGCAAATCTTTTTTTATTACGTTCTTTTGGTATAAAATTTTTGCTATTAGTCTAGCAACGGTTGTTTTACCAGTTCCTGGATTTCCTTTGTAAATAGAATGTAAAGAATTATCTCCAACTTTAATTCCTTTTTTCTTTTTAACTTCATTTACAACATGAACATTGATAAAGTCTTTCGCTTGTTTTTTTGCGTTTGACAAACCAATTAAATCATTTAATTGGTTCATTGGATCAGGAATACTTACTTTTTGGGGTGATTTTTTTTCTATTACTTTTTTAATTTCTTGATCCTCGCTTTTAGTTTTTTTTGTTGGTTCTTCATCATTAAATAGTTTTTTAATATGTATTTCTTTATTTGAATTTATTGAAGAATTTTTATCTTGAAGAAATACATTGAAATCATTTGGAATATTATATTTGTTAATCGTAACCCTAGAGTTTAATAAATAAAGATTTGTAGTACTTAAATTCGAAATTACTTCTTCAATTTTTCCATTAGAGTAATGGAATCTAAAATACATCTCTTCATTAAATTTATTATTTAAATTTAACTTTTCAATAATTGTTGTAGAGTTGTTTGTAGTTGCAAGACTCGAAGTTTTAAGAACATTTGCTTCTAGATATGCTTTTTTGCCCATTCCAATTTTTGTTACTTCAGAATTATTAATTTTAGCTTGTCCACTGAAAGATATTTCGAGTAGATAAATATCTTTTGAATCAGAGGGGTCGTTGTAATCAAAATATGAATTATCCAAATAAAGCAAGGAATTGTTAATTAGAAATGCTGAAGCAGTACTATCAGAGAGTAAATTTGTATACGCGATAACTTCAGAATGCTTTATATTTATTTCGGAATTTTCTTTTATACTCCATTGATATTTAAAATAATTATTGTACAACTTGCAATTAAATATATTCCATTTACTATTAATCGAAAGAGTTCCTCCATAAATAGTGCTATTTTCTATTTCAACCATTCCATTAGTGCAATATGGACAAAGTGTAATGGAGTTTTTAATGATTAAATTACCACCATTATTAAAAATTGCTGTTTTATGAAATTTACTAAACATTTTATAAAAAGAAATATCATCAAGCTCTAAAGATCCTTGATCAATATCAAAAACTATATGTTTTTCTTGCGAATTTAGAGTGACATTCGATATGGATAAATTTCCTTTAATTAGAAATCTAAATCCACTTAAAGATTTCTTTTCGCTATCGATGCTTGTGATTTTTATATCCATACCTTTTGGTATTTCAAAAAGTGACATTGCCTCTTTATTATGATTGATATTGTCAATTAATATTGTATCTCCATACTGTGCATTTGTTATGGCATGAGTAAGTGTTGATTTTAGAAAGCCGTCGCCTACTTTAATTATTCTTCCCATTTTTCTGTCTCCTTGTAATAAGTTGAAAATTTTAATTAGTATTATTATATTGATTAAAAATTTCTTTCATTCTATCTAAAAAACTATCCACATATGTTTGGGGTGCAAGTATTTGTGCGAGTGACGCATGTTGATAGGCGATATAATAAGCATCTAATTTAGTACAAGCAATTTCAAAAATAAGCCAATCACACCCATTTTCTACAAACTTTGCTTCTTCATTATTTAATGCACGAATATTTTTGACGTTGTATATTTGTTTGAGTTCGTTACTTATTCCTTTTTGAACTCTAAATTTGACTAATTCTTTTGATTCAGACTTTTTCTTTGAAATTTGTTTTGTTATATGAAGGTCAGTTATATTACGAACTTTTATTTCATAAAAAGTATTGTTTTCTTCATAAGTTAACCAATAGTCATAGTTCATATATATTAAAGAATGTGGTGTTACAAACATATGCTTTTCTATATCTTTATTTTTGAACTCAATCATGTTTCCAGTTGCTATTGCTTTTTGTAAAATCATTAGTTCTTGACCAGGAAAAATATTGTCATATGCTTTTTCACGTATAGAAAAATGATTCAAAACGCTTTTCAAAGTCTTTATATTTTCAGTCTTACTATTTGATATAAGCTGTTCAAATAATTCATAAATACTTCTATGTAATTTAGGAGTTAAACTTTTTATACTTAACAACAGACCTAATGTGGCATAACCATCGCTAGTAAAAGTATTATTTTCTAGATAATAAAATGCATTATTATTGTTATCTTTCAACTTTATTTCAGTATTAACACCACCCCACGGAGAATCAAAATCTTCAAAAAATTCATTAATAACATCTATATCTCTTCTTAATGTTCTAACGCTCACTTGTGTTTTACGTAGCAATTTAGCGCGATTTATAGTCTCTCCATTAATCATTAATGAAAAAATATATAAAAGACGATTTTCTTTTTTCAAATTTATCTCACCTCGAAATATATCTTATGATATTAAAAGGTCATTTTATGACCGTTTAAAATGTTTAACTAAATACATAAATGATATATATTATGAAAATTTAATATCATAAGATATTTGAAAATAAAGTCAGAGGAGAGAATATAAATGAATGAAAATTTGTGGAACGAATTTGAAAATTTTTGGGATAAAAGTGAAATAAAAATAAAAGCTGAAGAATATCAATATTTGTATGACCATCCAGAAAATGTAAAAAATTTTTCTTGGATAAATAAAAAGGATAAATTAAATGAAAAATCGAAAGCAATTCATTGGGGAATTCCTAATCATGTTTTAGGAGATATAGGAAAAGCAAAGGTGATTGTTGGATTACTTAATCCTGGAACTCATATGAAAAGTCAAGCATCAGAGAAATGTGATACAGTAGGTGAATATATTAAAGAAGAAGTAAAAATAGAACAAAATAGTTCAAGGAAAGTACACTTTGATTCCAAAGAGGTTTATCAAGGTGATTTAAATGATAAAGAAAAGTTGCACACATTTTATTATGATCACATTTTATCTAAAGAGAATGTTATTTCGAAAGAATTGAAAACTTTATACAAAATGTATAAAGCAGATAGAAAGAATTTAGAATATTATTTAGAGAATAATGATGCGAATAAAAAAGATAATAATGAATCAAAAAAAGTGAGTACATATAAAGATTTTAGTTTAGTTGCATATTATTTAGCAAAGTATTATTCAAAAGTTTTTAGTGGATCAGAATCAAAATATAAGATTGCTATTAAACATTATCTCTCGATTTTTGACAAAATAAATAAGGCTAAATCGCTTGGGTATCAATCTGAAAAAGAATTTGAAAAGGCGCTTTATGATATTAAAATTTCTAATATTGAATTCATCCCTTACCGATCATTTGATAGTAATTCGCTAAAAAAAATAGAGAATCTAGAAAGTAGTAACTTGAGTGCAAAAATTCTTATTAAAAAAATCTTAGATGACAAAGAAACAATTGTTATTTTGAGAAGTATTGATAAATGGGAAACTTTATTCAAAAGTATTTGTGATAAAGAAGGTATTAACTTTAAAAAAGATGTTGCGCCATCAATATATGTATTTAAAGGGCAAAGTGGCGCGATATCTGAGAATAACATAGCTCCTTATAAATCTGGAAATAACGGAAATATTAATAGTATTGAGAAAGTGATTTGTGAAATACATGATATTATAAGATTAAAAGATTTTGAAGCGTATTTAGATGATATTATTGCTAAATATAGTCAATAAATGGGGGATTACAATGTTTAAGCTAGTCGTTACTGATATGGATGGGACGTTTTTAAATTCAGAGAGTAGTTTCAATCGTGAGAAGTTTCAAAGTTTACTATCGGAGTTAAAGGATAAGGGTATTCGCTTTGCTTTTTGCACGGGAAAGCAAAATGAACGCGTGGATGCGATTGTGGGAGATTTGACGCAAGATGTGTTTATCATTGGGGATAGCGCATCTCGAATTAAAATCAATGATATGAATATTTATGCGAAGACATTTAGTAATCAACTTGGCCTACAGTTAATCAAGCGCATTAAGCACATTGATAAGCATTTAGTAATGATTGTTTGTACTGAAGATATGGCTTATGCGGAAAATCATATTTCTGAAAAAGAGAGACACATGGTTCTAGGTTCATATGAGAAAGTAACTTTTGTGGAAGATTTAAATACGATAGATCAAGATATGCTGAAAATTACGATTTTTGACATACAAGGTCAGTGCTTTGAACATGTTAAAAGTTTAAACAAATATGAGGATGATCTCTATATCGTTGCTGCAGAAGAGAATTGGATAGACATTACACACAAAGATGTCGATAAAGGAAAAACGATTCGCTTTCTACAACAATTATTAAATATCAGTAGCGAACAAACCATTGTATTTGGCGATGGCCTAAACGATATCCCTTTATTTGAAAATGCACGATATAAAGTTGCAATGGACAATGCTTATCCAGAACTAAAACGTAAAGCGAATTTGATCTCGATTGATAACGATAGAGACGGCGTCATCGAAACTTTGAATACGTTACTTGGCAATGAAGATAAGTAATTACTTTATGGCGAATTATTTTAAAAGAATATTGAAATAGCTGAATATAAAAGTAATAATGCCATGATGATATTAAAAGAAGTTTGATGTTTGTTTAACCAGTCATTAAATACACTACCGGCAAATGCCCAAACTAAGAGACAAGCCCAACCTATGAATACACTGATCATTAAATAGATTAGAATTGATGTTGAACCAGTGACTGACGGTATGATAAACGCACCAATCAACGTAATAAAAAATAATAATGACTTCATGTTTAATACTTGAAGAATAAAACCACTTTTAAAGCTGTGATAGGCATTGGAAGTGGTTCCTTTATTAGTAGAAGTTAAAATTTTATAAGCTAGATAAATTAAATACACAAATCCTAAGAATTTAAGGGGTGTCTCGATATAAGTAATCCACTGGCTAAATAGAAGTATGGCAATGTAGGACACTAAGCCTAGAAAAGCAAATCCAGAAAGAATACCTGTTATAAAAGACTTACCGCCACGTAATCCATATATTCTTGTCGTGTTCATCATAAATAAATTGCTTGGACCAGGTGTGATTGAAGTTACAAAGACATAGATTAAGAAAGAAAACACATTAGTCGCCTACCTTTTCTGTGCTATTATAGTAAGGATATGTATATAAGTAAAATTAATGTTAATAATAGATGAATTAATATAAGTAATACATAGGGAGGTTACATCATGGAAATGAGACAAGTAAAAATTATTAAGACGTTATTAGAAACAGGGAGCTATACTAAGACGGCTGAATTACTGAATTACACGCAATCCAATGTGACTCAGCAAGTTCAACTATTAGAAAAAACGTTAAACCAAAAGTTGTTTGATTATAATCATAAACAATTACTTTCGACATCATTTCTAAAGGATATCCTACCGATGATTAATCAAATTTATGATGCATCGCAACGGATTAAACAAGTGTCTGAGCATAATAATTTGATGCGTACGATAAGAATAGCAGCACCTGAATCATTAATGCTGACGGGGTTGAGTGAAGCGATTAAAAATATCATTCATCACTATCCTCATATCGATATTAATCTTCAAAATAATAGTTGCAGTATGAATCATCAAAAATTACTTGAGGATGAAGTAGATATAGCTTTCGTCTTAAATGACGGCGTACATCATGACAAATTAAATGCCACATTGATTTGTGAAGAGGATATTGTCGTCGTTGCGCATGCATAGGCGCCAGACCATTTTGATGAATTGTTAAAGCAGAAGCAATACAATCATTTTGTGATTAATGAAAAAGGATCAGTATATCGAAACATGTTTGAACAAATTGTGCGAGATTACCAATTAGATATCCATAAAACAACAGAGTTATGGAGTATTGGCGTCATTAAATCATTGTTATTAGATAATATTGGATTTTCATTTTTACCTTACCGTACAGTGAAACAGGAGGTAAGATCTCAACAATTAAAAGTCATCGAAACAGCATTTTCTATCAAAACGTTAGGGTCATATATACTGACAAAACCCTATCTTTGGAACAAAGATATAAATCAACTTATTATTGATGAGGTAGTTAAAGCACAAGGTGAAGGAGACGTTGTCTGATCAAGTATATGACTAGTTAAAAAGTAAGACCTTATCATCATTCAATACGTAGAGAACGTATCATAAATAAAACTGAAAAATAGTAAATAGTTACATAAATATACTCCATAAAGTTAGGTTTTAACCCATCTTTAAGGAGTATATTTGAATCGACATGTAGTTTTAAAGCAATTTCTGAGTAAATATAAACGATGATAAAGTAGTTAAGTATCTTTGTTATTTAGCTTTTTTTACATAAACGGCAGAAATTAGTGATACTAAACCAAATATGATAAATGCAATGAACATCCATATTGCGCCGTTCATAGTTAAGCCAGAGTTAGTATATAGTAACTCTTTTAAAGTATTTACATAGTGATAGAATGGGCTCCATGGTAAAATCCAATCTTGATAGAATTTTGGCAACATGACTTTAGGCAACATCACTGCTTGAATTGTGAAGAACAGATATATAATAAATATTGGAATAGCACCAAAGCCTATCCATACCATTAATCCTAGTATGAGTAGTGCAAATCCTAATATTGCAATTGCTATGAATAATGCTGTATCTAATGGGTGATTAAAATCAAAGTTCAATACTCCACCTGTGTAGTAGACATAGACAAATGCACCAGCGAAAGCAGCTATTGTTACTGATAAGATAACCTTACTTGTAAACCATAATTTATCTTTATGTGATGTTAATTTTTCTCTGTTTTTAAAGGTAAAGAATGATAGCACTGCGGTAATCATTGCTGCAAACCATATTGGTGTAAACATTGCTGAAGCACCATTTCCATTACCTTGGTGATCTTTAACTTCATTTAAAGTTGTTGTTTTAACTTCGACAGGATTCACAAATTGATTAAATTGCTTACTTGGTAAATCTATTTGATTTTTTGCTAATAACCCAACATTTTGCTTACTTATCTGATGATTAAGATTCTCTGTAATTTTACTTAATGCTTGTTGAGCAATGTTTGATACTTGAGCATGACTACCTTGATTAATGATGGTTTCTATGTGAGCTTGTTTTGGCTTTGGTATTTCTTGATCACCATTACCCATTTTTTCTTGCATTGCTTTAACTTGTTGTGATGACAGTTCACCAGATTTGATTTTTTCTTTAACCTCATGTTGTTTTTCAGTCATAATTTTACTTTGAGCATGACTAATTGCATGTTTAGAGAAATCTTTTTCAAAGACGATAGCGCCAATATATTTATTATCTTTTAGTCCTTGCTCAAGTTCATTTCTATTTTTTACGGTCTCCCACTTCAACGTCTTATTATCACTTTTCTTGAAATTATCTGCTAGATTCTTACCAATGTTAGTTGAATTACCTTGAACTTCAACACCCTTATCTTCATTTAGTATAGCTATTGGTATATTTTTAGGTTTCGGATTATATGCAGGATAAAAAGCAGTTGCTAAAATCATTAGAATTAATACGATTGCAATAGGGATGAACCAAACTAATTTCTTTTTCAATAAAATCTCCTCCTCATTTAACAACATCGTGTTGTTTATCATTCTATTTGTTATTATAATAGGCAGATAAGGAGATTCAATAATCAATAACGTCAAATGTGAATGTTAAACAACAATATAAGACAGAGTGTTGTCGTTATTTAATATATAGGGAGTGAGTTTATGGATCGTAGAGTAAAACGAACGATTACAAGTATTGAGAAGGGCTTTATTCAACTTTTAAAAAAATATAGTTTAGAAGAAATAACAATTCAACAGATTGCGGATGAAGCGGATATTAACCGTGCTACATTTTATAAATATTATATGGATAAATATGACTTATTAAGTCACTTAGAAGATAAAGAAATTGAACGTATGAAAGCAAATATTGATTATGATAGATTAGCTAATCAACAAATTAATGAGTTTAGTGATTTAAATAAGATTATCAATAATGTACCAAATAGCATCATTAAAATTGTTTTAAATAATATTGAATTATATGAAGTATTATTTAATCTAAAAAGGCAAAGTAAATTAGAAGAAAAATTATCAGATACGATTTCACAAAACTTATTAATTGCTTTAAATAATAAAATGACCATCAATCATATACCTTTTAGATATTTTCACAGTTACATTTCTGGAGCTATCATAACTACAATTAAATATTGGGTATTAGATTCAGAAAGAATTCCAGAAGAAGAAATCATGCATCATCTATATACACTCATGAGCACAGGTCCATTAGAACAATTAGTCATAGAACTATCAAAAAAATCTTAGGATTGTTTGTGCTTTTGGCAACATTTTTTATTCTTTTGTTACTAAACATACAGATTGATGGTTTTTGATTATTGTATAACAGGTTACTCGTAAATATTATTAGACACACAGGGGGAATGTAACATGTCTAATAATGTGTCAAATAACAAAACAAATAAAGAAAGTAAAAAAGTATTAATTGTAGGTTTAGGAATTAGTGGTATTTCTTCAGCAATAGCTTTAAAAAAGCAGGATGGGATCCTGTCATCATTGAGAAAGCCTCAGAACGGCGTAAAGGTGGCTATTTCTTGGCGCTATTTGGACTTGGTAGATCTGCTGCTCAAGATTTAGGAGCACTTCAATTCTTACATGATAGACGTAGTTCTACTTCTGTTAATTTCTCAATAGATAGAAATGGTATAACAGGTTATACGCTTGGATTTGCTGATATTCCGAGATCTTTTGCTCCATGGATGATGTTGCGTGGCGATATTGAGAACGCTGTCTATAAAGCGTTGCCAAATGATATCGAAATATTATTTGATACAGTGCCAGATACTATTTGGCAAAATTCATCTGAAGTAAGGGTGACTACTAAAAATCTTAAAACTAATATGAAATCTGAAAGTTCTTATGATCTTGTTATAGGTGCTGATGGGGTATTTTCTAAAGTAAGAGAATTAGCATTTGGTCCACATGAACAATATATTAAAGAATTAGATTATATGATTTGTGCGTATCAACTAACTGAAAACTCACCTGATTTAAAAATAGATCAAGGCGTTATTTTGCACGAAGTTAATAAATCATTTACTATATTTACGTTTAAAGATCATCCAGCAACCATATTATTTACGTATAAAGCTGATAATCCACAAGCGGAAAGAAAAAAAGATCCACGTGAAAGAATTAGAGAAGTATTTGGTAAACCTTATGGTAAATATATGGAATTTGCGTTGGAGCAATTAGATCAAGCTGATAACATCATATTTAGCACAACTGACCAAGTAAAAATGCCATCATGGCATCGAGGTCGTGTCATACTAGTCGGTGACTCAGCATGGTGTCCAACACTCTATTCAGGAATGGGCGCAACATTAGGACTTGGTGGTGCTAATCTATTAGGAAAAGCATTACAAAAATATCCAGATAATATAGAGTATGCGTTAAATGAATGGGAAAGTATATTAAGACCAAAAGTTGAACAATTTCAAAAACAAGGTGCGACAACAGGCAGAAGAAATTTTGTATCTAAAAATGAAAAAGAAGTACAAAAAAGAGAGAACAGTATTAAATTAAGAAGAACATTAATGAAAAGTAATCTGTTTGGTAATTTATTAAAGTATACACCATCCATAAAAGCGCGTAATGCAGATCTCTCAAAAGAACTTTAGTATTTTATATAAGGATGAAAAACTTAAATAGCGAAGCAATTTACAATGGTAAATACGCTTTGCAATTTTTGTTTTTTATATCAGAAATTAATTCCAAAAGCTATTTCATTTTAATAGGTCGAGTAATTATTGTAATAAAAACAGCATCATTAATCAGAGGGTTTATTAAGTAGTTGCAGCCTACATTTAACCAACTAACAAACAAATTCATATCAATATTTTTAAATTTATCGCTTGCCATAGAGTTAACTCCATAGTTTATAGTGAGATTATTAAATTTAGGGAGTTGAAATAATGGAAACTTTAAAAAATAGAAAATGACGTTGAAATTCCAGTGTTAGGCTTTGGTGTGTATCAAATTCCTCAAGAAGAAACTAAAGAAGCGGTTGAAAATGCAATTAAAGTTGGCTATAGACATATTGATACTGCGCAAAGTTATCAAAATGAAACAGAAGTTGGAGAAGGTATCAAAGCTTCTGGTATTGATAGAAAAGAACTATTTATTACGACAAAAGTTTGGATAGAAAATGTGAATTATGAAGATACACTAAAATCGGTAGAACGTTCACTTCAAAGACTTGATATGGATTATATCGATTTAGTACTTATTCATCAACCTTACAATAAAGTAAAAAGGCAGGGAACTAATGTGAGTATTGCATCACATTAGTTTCCTGCCTTTAATTTTAATGGTTATTATTCTACATCTTCATCATCATTACCAATACCATCATGAGCTGTTGACATACCTGGTCCACCGACGTCGCCTCTAGGGTTATTTGGATTATATCCAATACCTTCTTGTTCCGCTTTAGATAAATGATCTAGTTCTTGTTGACTCATCTTATATCCTTGATGTTCTATAGATGTTGCAGTGCCTGAATTTGGTTGGGCTACACTTCCTTGTTGTGTTTGTGTTGCGTTAGTATTTGATACTACTCCAGTAGATGCGCTTTGAGCGTTGGTAGTTTGTTCAGTAGTATCGTTCCCATTTGATTCATTGATGTTTGTTTGCATCGTTTCATCCTCTTGTTTTTCTTCTTTTTTCTGTTCTTTTTTAGATTTATTATCATTGTTCTGATTTTTATTTGCACTATGTGCTTTTGTATTAGCGTTAGTTAAGATATCTTTACCAAAGCTCACTCCGAATACAACTAGCCCAATTAGAATAACGGATAGAATTGAAATAATTAATATGTTAATAATTTTTTGCATATAATACTCCTTATTTTGAAAATAATAAATTAATTTTACCTTTTAATTAAATATTTGACTACTGTAATTAAATAATATTTCAATATAGCAACGCCTATTAATTATATATTATAAATATTTGTAAATTCTTTAAAAACAAATAGTATTTTGATGAAAAATAAATTAAAATATTTGTATTAATAATAATCAAAAATAAGGAGTGCAACTAAATGGAATGTTTAGCTTGTGGTGGTAATGTCAATCGTGATGATAAATTCTGCCAGCATTGTGGTCATGATTTAATGACTGATAACTTGAAAGCCATGGACCAAGAGGACATCTTAACGTCTTTAACGTGTCCTACTTGTCATCAAAAGGTAGATGAGAGTGACAAGTTCTGTACGCATTGTGGCTATGATTTAACACATACGGATAATCAGACAATGCAAGGGGCTTATATTCATAACAATCAACAAGTCGAAATGACAGAAAATATGAATTTAGCATATGAGGCAAAGAATTTATTTAATAATACAACGAAATCAATTGGTAGAATCGCCGGTAATGAAGAAGTGTTGAGTTTAAATTTAAAAGACATGTTTTCAGAAGTATTCAAATCTCATGCTAAGCATGAATCTGATGACATTTTTATTGCTGGTACGAGAAATACGACACCACACATTAAAGATGTATCACAAGAATGGGCTAAGCCATGGGTCTTTTCACGTGTGTTTTTAGCTTTAGGTATCACTTTTATGGTCTTATTAATTTTAGTTAATACATTTGCGAATACGAATGCGTTACCTGGATTGATCTTTATAGGTGCACTCATTGTTCCTATTTCAGGTCTGATATTTTTCTATGAATCTAATGCGTTTCAGAATATTAGTTTCTTTGAAGTATTGAAAATGTTTTTCATAGGTGGGGTGTTCTCGCTACTAAGTACGATTATTTTGTATCATTTTGTCTCTTTTAGTGATGAATTAGAAACTTATGGAATCATGACGATTACTGACGCGTTCTTAATAGGATTAGTTGAAGAACTTGGTAAAGCCATTATAGTTATCTTATTTATTAACTATCTTAAAACAAACAAGATACTAAATGGTCTATTGATTGGTGCTTCTATAGGCGCAGGTTTTGCTGTATTTGAAACAGCAGGATATATCTTGAATTATGGGATTTTGAGTACTGGTACACCAGATTTAACTGAGATTATGGATATTACTATTTTAAGAGGTTGGTCAGCAATTGGTGGTCATTTAGTATGGGCGGCTATCATTGGTGCGGCAGCAGTTATTGTTAAAGATGCGCGTCATTTTACCTGGGCTAATATTTTAGATAAACGTTTTCTATTTTTCTTTTTTGTATCTGTAATTCTCCATTGTATTTGGGACACTGATATAACAGTTTTAGGTAGTAGTAATTTGAAAATGATTTTCCTAATCATTATTGCATGGATTTTTGTATTTATATTAATGAAATCTGGACTTAATCAAGTAAACCAAATTCAAAATGATTATCTAGAAATGGAAGGAAGATAGTGCTAAATGAGATACTGTACAAATTGTGGACACAAAATCAATGACAATCAATCATTTTGTAATAACTGTGGGACTAAGCTACATGATGCTCAAAGCAATCAACAAAGCAATCAACAAAGTGATCAACCGAACAACCAACATGACAATCAATCAAGTAATCAACGAAATAATCAACATAGCCATCAACCAAATAACCAATACAGTAATCACAATAGAATTGCCAGAAATAGAGAAGTAAATGATCGATACGCATATCATTATCAAGATAATAGCCAAAATAAGCGTTCTGGGTTTGGAAACGTGTTATTAGCCATACTTGCAGTCGTTATTTTAGGTTTACTCGTATATGGGCTTTATTTTGCTTATCATCAATTAACTGGTCATAACAGTTCTGATGATACGACACAAAGTCAAAGTTCAGATACTTCAGATAGTAGTTCTGAAGGAGCGCAAATTGATATTTTTAGTGATGCATTTGACCAAGCCTATACGAAAGCACCTTCTAAAGACGGCTATGCAGAAATATACAACGGTATGAGTCGCTCAGGTGTTGAAACGAAATACGGACAATCGAATGGCACAGTCTATTTACAAGGTAGTACATATGAAAAGTATGGAGATATAGCTGTTTTATATGATGAACACGATGATGTGAGCCAAGTCATTATCACACCAAGTAATATAACGGAAGACGACTACATTGAACATTACGGTGAACCTGACGATAGAGAAGGCAATACGCTCATTTATGATACTTACAAAGATAATGATTTTAGTGTCTTAGTAACAATTAAAGATGGCATGGTATTAGCTATAGAGAATGTCGATCAATTACCAAGTAATAATTCAGATGATAGCGATAGTGATGAAGTATCAAGTACAAGTGAAGCAAGAGCCATTGCGAATGATGTGTTAGATAGTAGTGATTGGATACACTCAGTCGATGCAGGTGAATTCAGTTATAGAGTTAATTATGGTAAAGAAAATGAAGATAAAGCCCATCGAGCAATTATAGTAGAGAAAAGTGATGGTAGCACATCTGAATGGGATGGCGAAGAGTGGGATTATTAGGACAATATAAAAAATTAAGGGGATAGGTAGATGAAAGAAAATATTCAAAAACGATTAGTCAAAACGACAATTAAGACATTCATTGCTTGCCAAGGCATGATTGCGGTAGGCATGCTTACACATACTCTAGGTGATAATCAGCAGAAAGCTTTTGCGGCTGAGAATAAAATAAATAATCAACTAGCGACGTCAAAAGACTCAGTTCAACAAAATCAAACGAATAGTAAAGTTCAAAATAACATTAATAAGACTACTGGCAGTCTAAATAATGTTAAAAATAAGCAACAAACATATACAAATGTAAATGCAACACAACAAAAACAGCATATACCATTAACTAAGTCAGATGTGGGGACTTCAAAACAATCAATCATTCCTAAGAGTGATGCACCACAAGTCAACACTTCAAAAATACAAAAAAGCACTAGTAATTTACAATCAACAAAGGTAACAACCGCACCTACTAAGGAAATAAATAACAAAAAATTAGTTAAGCAAGAACAATTAAATACTGCATCAAATAATACTAAAAATGTAAACACACCAATCAAATACAATAGTAATGCAAACAAATCACTTCAGAACATCGTTGCACCAAAAGCGACGACACCACAAATTAAAGTGAATAGAAAATATACAGTTTCATCTAATGCTACAAGTGATCAAGAAAAAGAAATTAGAAGAATTAAAAAATATAATGATGAACGAATGAGTTATATACAGGGAAATAGCACTTACAAATATGGACATGGCGATACTACGTATCAAGGTATATTAGGAATAGAAACAGATAAAGTAACATATAAACCGGGTGAAACAGTAAGAATATATACGGAACATAATAAAGATTTTGTTAAACCAATCTACAATGAAGCTAAACTTTTTTCTCATCGATTAGGTGGTTGGAATGGAATGGACCCGCCTTATTATTTTGATAGAACAGCTTACATAGGACGTACAACTCGATTCTACAAGAAACCTAATGGCAACTGGGAATCATTAATTGAAATTAAATTACCAGATAAAATGGTGGATGAGGCATTTGATTTAGATATCAATTGTTGGAATGATAATTATGATAGTAACTCTGAGAGTAACTTCAATCATATTGTAATTAAAGTAATCAATGATAGTACAGCAGATCCGTTAGGTGGTTATGATGGTTCAGCATTTGATGCTTCATCAACACGTAAAGCAGACTATGATGATCCAAAAGTGGTGAACATTAACTTAGATAAGAAAGTGTATAATCCAAATGATATTGTGACGCTTACGGCTGAGATTGAAGAGGAAAGTGATTTGATGTTTGCAAGTGCGGATATGTCTACAGTTGAACCATATGGCTATGAAAGAGGAACACACCAATACATTCCAATGCAGTTTACACATTCTACAAGAACATTGACGCTACTGGACAATGGTAACTGGCAAGTTAAATTCCAGTTTAAACTTCCGGATTATATTAAGACAGGTGTTGTGAACATAAATCAAATATTAGCTGCTGATAAATATGGTAATGAAATGAGATATAATCCTGTGTTCGCTAACAACGAACTAAATGGTCAATTTAAAGTTGAAAGAACAGAGAATGTACAATCATTTTCAGCAGATCCTGTTGCAGACTTTTCAACGGAAATAAGAGGTAAAGCTACTTCAGGAATGACGATGTATGCTTATGTGAATGGTAAAAAGATAGGGCAAGCGCCAGTAGTAGATGGCAAATATTTTATGAAAATACCTAAACAATTGGCGAATAGCAAAATTCAACTTTACACAGTTAATAAATATAAAAATAAAAGTAAAATCATAACAATAACAGTGTTAGATAAGACAGCACCTAAAAAGCCAACAGTCAGCAAGATGGCGCCAAGAACGATTTCTGGCAAAGGTGAAAAAGGGTCAATCGTTTATATTTACAAAGGTTCTACTAAATTAGGAAGTGCTACTGTTAATTCTAAAGGAACATATGCGATTAACATTAGACCACAGAAAAAAGGAACAGCACTTGTTATGTATGCCAAAGATAAAGCGAATAATAAGAGTGCTTCTTTAAAGTTAAAAGTAAAATAAATCAAAAATGAAACAACGATGCATTGTGAACTTCACGAAAACATATTACGATTGTAGTAACAAAACTTTCAAAAGGGGCGCTATCTTTGGAAGAAATTAATTTGTTAGAAGATAAACAATTGGCGAATAAGCTAGCTATATATTCTTATATTAGCTTTGTCGTTTTTGGTATCATTTTTTATATTATTATGAAGTTTTCGGATGCACCTAAATTTTTTGATTCTTTGTTAGTTAATGCATTATTCGTGATTATTCTTATTGTACTAATGTTTGTTATTCATGAGTGTATTCACGGCGTATGTTTCAAACTATTTTCTCCTAAGAATAAAGTCTACTTCGGTGCAGCTAACGGTATGATTTATTGTGCGATACCAGGCGGGACGTTTACACCGCTCACATTTTTAATTAGTAGTATCGCACCGTTTGTCATTATCACAATGCTATTTATAGTGACGTTATTTTTAGGGTGGTTTCCACGGGGGCTCTTTTTCTTCTTCGCCACATTTCATGCAGGATGTTGCGCTGGTGATTTCTATTGGGTTTGGAAAATGATTAAAGCTCCGAAAGATGCAACCATTGAAACAACGGATAAAGGCATTATTATCCATTCATAATTAAGATATGTTTAATAAATTTTTTAAAAGCATCCAACATCAAATGACCTGTTGGGTGCTTTTAGTTTTATAATACCAACGCTATATCATCTAACTGCTTGCCAATGACTACCAAATATAAAGGGACGTCTGATTTAAATTGAACGGGTGTTAATTCCATCTCTCCTTCAGCATACTGAACTAGATGTATCAATTCATGATCTGTAAAACGAACAAATCCTTTCACACGGTAAACTTGTTGTGGGAGTTGGGTTAATCTTTCAATTAACGCTGCTTTCGTTTGTGAGAGAGGTGGTTCTATTAACTGATGATTGATTGCGTGATGGAGCGTACCACTTTGTTTAACATCCAAATGTTTCACGTTTAACAATGTATTTAAAGATAATTCGCCCCATTGTCCTACTTGTATATTTGCCTCTCCATTAATAACCTCCAGGTGTCTTAATAGACGAGCAATCTGTTCGACATCAGCGATATCAATCTTATTCACAAATAATGTAGAACAATGACTTAACTGTTCATAGAATAACGCTTGAATATCTCTAGGGTATGTTTCCAATTGCGCATATAGTTTCGTATCAATAATACCAAGCATGCTTCTTATTGTAGTGATTGGTGCTAAGACAGGTGTCAAACAGGCATCGACAACAGCCAATAGTTCTGCCACACCACTGCATTCAATGAATACTAGATCTGGTTGATGTGCTAAATATAATTCGTGTAGTTGTTGAGATACGTCGGACTTCATAGCGCAGCAAATGCAGCCTTCCACAATTTCGCTTATAGGGATAGCGGGATGGATGAGTTGACTATCGACGCTCATTTTTCCAAATTCATTTATAATTAATGCGGTTTTTAAATTATGATCCAAGGCGTCTGTAATCAGATGATTTAATGTCGTTGTCTTGCCACTGCCTAAGAAACCCCCAACAATAATAATCTCCATAATAAACTCCTAACTATGAATGAGACGAGTGATGTCATTCATGATTTTAAATAACGATTATGATAAAGGAAATAGATCCAAGTTTTTAAATCGTAATAGTTACTATTTGAAAAGTATATCGAAACATATAATCATTTTCAAAATAAAATGAATAGATAAAGATAGATTAAACCTATTTCTATTGTCAGAGTTTTAAGATTTTAAAAATTAGCATTGACAATTACACCATTTAATGTGAATAATAAAACGTAACGATTTTGATTTAGGAGATGTGTACATGTTTAAGAAGAGTATTATTTTATTATTCGTGGCTGTTTTAACGTTATCACTTGCAGCATGTGGCAAAGGCGATAGTGAAAAGTCATCTGATCATAAAGGTAAATTAGAAGTTAAGACGACAGTTTATCCATTAAAATCATTTGCACAACAAATCGGTGGTAAATATGTTGATGTTGAATCAGTTTATCCAAACGGAGTAGACCCACATACATATGACCCAAGTCAAAAACAAATGGTTGATATCGGCAAATCAGATTTATTCGTATACACAGGTGACAATTTAGACCCTGTAGCTAAGAAGATTGCCAAAGCAATTAATGACAAAGATAAAACATTATCTTTAGAAGCAGCATTAGACAAAAATAGTGACTTATTAAAAGGTGAAGAACACGAACATGAGCATGAACATGGTGAAGAACATGACCATGATCATGGCGAAGAGCACGAACATCATCACCATGGTAAATATGACCCACATATTTGGTTAGATCCTGTCATTAGCCAAAAATTTGCTAAAGAAATTAAAGATGAATTAGTTAAGAAAGATAGTGAACATAAAGATTACTATGAAGATAACTATAAAAAATTAGTTAAAGACTTAAAAGGCATCGATAAAGATATGAAACAAGCAGTTAAAGGTAATGAAGGTAAAACAGTTTATATCTCACATGATTCTATCGGTTACTTAGCAGATAGATACAATTTCAAACAAGAAGGTATTCAAAATATGAATGCTGAAGAACCTAGCCAAAAAGATTTAACAAACATTGTTAAACAAATTAAAGAAGATAAAGTCAAATATATCTTAGCTGAAGAAAATGTATCGAACAAAGTTGCAGAGACAGTGAGAAAAGAAACAAATGCAGAAACAATCAAATTCTACAATATGGGCTCACATACGAAACAACAAGATGACGATAAAAATACGTATCAATCATTTATGAAAGAGAACGTTAAAGCGATTGAAAAAGCCCTTAAAAATGAATAATATGATTTAAAATACAAGGTGACAGACCTTCGTGTATAGATCTCATGACAAGCGTCATGAGGTCTTTTTAAATAAATTAGAAAACTTCTTTTGACAGAAGAAAATATCTCTGATACTTTAAAGTAGAACGACTATTATATTTTTAAATGAGTGATAATGATGTCGAAGAAGAAAAAAGATTTATTAGAAGTTGCCGAGCGACTGTTTTATGAATATGGATTCAATGGTGTAGGTTTAAAGCAAATTATACAGGAAGCCAACGTGGCAACGATGACTTTATATAATCATTTTGAATCAAAAGAGCATCTTGTTGAAGAAGTATTAAAACAGCGGGAAGAACGCTATTGGGAGTATTTAGATAGTTATGTAAGTAATCATCCAGAACAACCCTTTATTAGTGCGGTCAAAGCACATTGTAAATGGTTGAAAGATTACTCATATATGGGTGATTTATTTCTACGTGCGATAGAAGATTATGCAGATACAGATAATAACATTGAAGAAATCGCAAGAGGACATAAAAAGCGATTATTAGAATATTTAGAACAACTAGCTATCAGTAGTGGATTGAAGAATGCGCATGATCTTGCGAGTCGATATACGTTGCTTATGGAAGGAGCGACGTCAATGACGACACTTATCGGTGTTGAAGAAGCATCTAGTCATGCCTTATATATCGCACAGTTGTTTATAGAGGAAGCTGTCGCAGAGTAAATCTGCAACAATACATCGAGTGTGGGACAAAATTTCTACAATTCATTTCGTTATCGCCTAGCTTGTAGAATTTCTTGATGAAATTCTCTTTGCTGGTGACCCCGCCCGCAAGGATGACAATAACTGAAAAAAGCTTGATTTAAGCGCATATTCAGTTCAGTCAGCTACTGCGAATTTGCAAAATAGCA